>CAYTJI010000009.1:0-14537 GCA_964438065.1 uncultured Desulfobacteraceae bacterium
CACCTGCCTGCTGCAGGCAGGTCTTCGGCAAACTCGACACTTGCAGGATTTAGGTAATATTTATCGAGACTTGGTTTTTGGAAAAATCTCATACATCAGATTCCCCGACGGCAAACCGAAAACTGACATTCCCGGATCAGGAGATTCTCCGGACCCTGTGCGGGGAACGTAATGTGAATCTCCGGTTGATGGAAGAAAAAATCGGATTGTCCATTCACGCCAGGGGCAATACACTTCTGCTTCAGGGATGGGAGTGGGAAGTGGATCTGGCGGACCGGGCATTGAACCAGCTATATGAACTGCTGAAGGATAACTGCCCAATATACCTGAAAGATATTGAATACGCGATAAGAATTCTGAGCGGCGATCCGTCGGTGGAGCTGAAAAAGATATTCAAGGAAGAGGTTTACATCTCATCCACGAAAAAGATCATTACACCGAAGAGTGTGAATCAGCGGGATTATGTGAACAGTATCAGAAGCAGTGATATTGTTTTTGCCATCGGCCCGGCAGGGACCGGGAAAACATATCTGGCCATGGCCATGGCTATTTCATCCCTCGTCAAAAAAGAGGTGAGCAGGCTCGTGCTGACCCGACCGGCGGTGGAAGCCGGGGAACATCTGGGATTTCTGCCCGGGGATCTTTATGAAAAAGTGAATCCGTATCTGCGGCCTCTGTATGATGCACTTCATGACATGATGGACTTTGACAGTGCCTCCCGCCTGGTCGAACAGGGCGTCATTGAAGTGGCGCCGCTTGCTTTCATGAGGGGACGAACGCTAAATGACTCTTTTGTGATCCTGGATGAGGCCCAGAATGTTACCCGGGAGCAGATGAAAATGTTTTTGACCCGGATGGGATTCAATTCCAAGGCGGTGATAACGGGCGACGTGACCCAGACGGATCTCCCGGAAGGCAGGGCATCCGGGCTTATCGAAGCCAGACGGATCCTGGAAGGGATCAGAGGCATACAATTCGTCCACCTGGACAGTGGAGACGTTGTCAGACACCCTCTGGTCCAGAAAATCATAGACGCGTACGATAAACTGGAAAGCAAGAGACATACCGGAAACAGCAGACGGGAATAAGCCAACCGGGGTTTTTCAAACGATGAATATGCACAGGGCAGACAGACTGAGGGGAAACGGAATCAGAGTCGTCAAGCCGTCCCGGGGTGATGCAGATGGCGGGCATCCGGATGAAAGAAAACGCTGGTTCGGGCTTGAAGCGAGCACGTGGTATGTCCTGGTCGGGCTCAGCATTTTTATCTCCGTTATATTGTATCCCAATATTCTGGTCAGGCCAAAGATCTACAGACTCGGTGACGTGGCTGACCGGGATATCAAAGCCACCCATGAATTTCTGGTGGAAAACAGTGAGTTGACCGAGAGAAACAGGAGGGAGGCAGTCAGAAAGGTCCTTTCGGTTTATGATTTTGACAGAACCGGGGCAAATGTTGCTTTGAGGATCAAAGAGGCGTTCGCTGCAGGGAGGAATTATCTGGCGGAACTGCGGAATCCCGCCGGAAAGTCAACCGGCGTTTCTTCGGATACCCGGACCGCGTCAGAAGAACGGATAATGAATCGACTCACTTTTAAGCAGCATTTTTTTGAAATTCTGGATATCAGTGTTGATGACGGTCTTTTTGATACATTGATGCAAAACGAATTTCCGGTGCAAGCGGAAGAGGTTACTATCAATCTGGTTTCGCAGGTGCTGAACAGAGGCGTCGTGGGCAACAAGATGATGCTGATGGCACAAGGTGGAAAGGGAATCACGCTGCATGCCATCCAGAGTGAAAAAGAAACACGGGTCACTGATCTGGAGCGCTTTTATGATTTGAAAGAAGCCAGACGCTTCATCCGGAGACAGAAAAAATATTTAGTGAAATCAATACGATCTCCGGATCTGCTGGACGCCATCCTGCAACTGTCCACCGCCCTGATCAAGCCAAACGTTACCTTTAATAAACGGGAGACGGAAGTGCGGAAGGACATCGCCCGGAATTCGGTCAAGCCTTTCTATTTCAAGGTAAAAAAAGGTGAGATGCTTGTCAGGGAAGGGGAAAGGATCACCTCAGAACATTTGCTTAAACTGTCCGAGCAGCAGAAGTTTCTCAATCAGCATGAAACGCTGGGAAGGGTTCCGGCAATGGCGGTGATGATTTTTTTCCTTCTCTCCGCCATGCACCTTGTCGGGTTTATGAATCCGCGGTCGTCCCGAACAAAGACCAAGGATCTCCTGTTTACCTCCTTGACGCTGTTGATTACGTTCCTGATCGTTTTCGCGTGCAATTTCATTTCCGATGAGATTGCAAGGGGTGTCCATTTTTTTTCCTCCAAAGCCCTAGTATTCGCTATTCCCGTGGCTAGCGGAGCCATGCTGATTTCCATTTTTCTTGGAATGGGCGTGGCGGCAAGCTTCAGTGTTATTATCTGTGTCCTTGCCTCCCGTATTGTCGGGGGACAGGTGGAATTTTTCGTCTATTTTTTTATCGCCTCTCTGGTAGCCGCCCATGGCGTGAAGGACTGTCGCGAGAGAGGTGTCTTCATCAAGGCGGGCCTTAAGGTGGGTTTGTGCAACATGGTTCTGGCGCTTTCCATAGAGGCCTTGGGTGGATTTTTTTCCCCGGTGGAATTTTTTGTGGCGATGCTATGCGCTTTTTTCGGCGGCATTTTCGTTGCTGTTATTGCTGCAGGCCTGCTGCCGCTGATTGAGATGTCATTTGGTTATACGACGGATATCAAGTTGCTGGAGCTGGCCAATCTGGATCAGCCTCTTTTGAGAGAGCTGATGGTTCAGGCTCCGGGGACTTATCACCACAGCGTTATTGTCAGCAATATGGTAGAGGCGACTGCGAAGGCGGTCAATGCGAATCCGCTCCTTGCCAAAGTTGCCGCTTATTATCATGACATCGGAAAAATCAAGAAGCCCCTCTACTTCATAGAGAATCAGATAGACCGGGAAAACAAGCACGAGAAGCTGGCGCCTTCCATGAGCAGTCTGATCCTGACATCCCATGTCAAAGACGGCGTCGAAATGGCCAAAAAGGAAAAACTGGGAAGAGAGATAATGGATATTATCCGGCAACATCACGGGACAAGCCTGATATCCTATTTTTATGAGAAGGCCAAGGATCAGGAAGGAAGAAAGGGGGGCAAAAGTCTTGAGGTTGATGAAGAGGATTTCCGGTATCCCGGTCCGAAACCCCAGACCAAGGAGGCCGGTCTTGTGATGCTTGCGGATGTCGTGGAAGCGGCATCCAGGACCCTTGTCGATCCGACGGTTGCGCGTATTCAGGGGATGGTGCAGAAGATTATCAACAAGGTTTTTTCTGACGGTCAACTTGATGAATGCGAATTGACACTGAAGGATCTTCATGAAATTGCCAAGAGTTTCAATATGACGTTGAGCGGTATCTTCCATCACAGGGTCGAGTATCCTGAATCGGCTGCGAAAAGTTCAGCCCACAAAAAAGGTGAAAATGGAGATACAAATCAAGTGTCAACAGCAGATCCCCGGGCTAGGAAAGCAGGAGATAAAACAGAATCTAGCGAAAGTCTTAAACGACTTGGGCTGTCATGACGCAGAACTCAGTATTCTGATTACGGACGATGCCGGGATTGCGGAACTAAATCAGCACTATCTGGGAAGAAAAGGCCCTACAAATGTCTTGGCTTTTCCAATGGGCGGGGGATCTGAAACGGATTACCATTCGTCGATGCTGGGGGATGTGGTAATTTCGGCACAAACCGCACAGTTGGAATCCGAGGAAGTGAATGAGCCGGTGTCTTCTACAGTCATGCGTCTGTTGGTCCACGGGCTGTTGCATCTCCTGGGATTTGATCATACGCGATCCATTAAAGATGCCCGGCGGATGGAGAAAGAAGAGGCGAGACTGATGTTACTGATTAAGGAGGATTGATTCATGGCACGACTTGCCGTCAATGTGGATCACGTGGCGACCATACGTCAGGCCAGGGGCATTGCTGAACCGGACCCCGTTCTGGCCGCCGGCCTGGCGGAACTTGCCGGTGCGGAAGGAATTATCTGCCATCTCCGGGAAGACAGGCGTCACATTAATGACAGGGACCTTCGGCTGTTACGTCAGACCGTGAAAACAAAACTGAATATGGAGATGGCGGCTGTCGAGGAAATTGTGGGGATTGCCATTTCCGTCAAACCGGATATGGTGACCCTGGTTCCGGAAAAAAGAGAAGAAAGCTCCACTGAAGGGGGTCTTGATGTCAGATCGCAGCCCGATTATTATAAGTCTGTTGTAGATCGTCTGAAGGAAGCAGGCATCCGGGTCAGCTTTTTTGTTGATCCGGATCCGGAGCAGATCAGAGAGGCCTACAAATGCGGGGCGGACATTATTGAAATACATACAGGCCATTATTCAGATGCAACATCGGAATCAGAGGCGGTTGAACGGTTCGACCACGTGTCTCGCGCAGTGAAATCGGCAGCAGATCTCCCATTGGCCATCAGCGTGGGACATGGTCTGAACTATATAAACATAAAACGCTTCAAGTCCCTGCCGCAGATTGAAGAATACAGTATCGGCCACAGTATCGTGGCCAGAGCCGTGCTGGTCGGGTGGGAAAGGGCCGTCCGCGAAATGGTCGCACTTGTTGATCGTTTGTCCTGAAATCGAAAGGGATGGGATGGTCTTGTGGCGGAAGAAAAATCTCTTACGTATGACAGCGTTTCAGCCGGAGAAACAATCCGGTTGGGCCGGAACCTGGGTTGCAATCTCCAGGCAGGCGATGTTGTCGCCCTGATTGGAGAGCTTGGCAGTGGAAAAACGTGGTTTGCTAAAGGAATCGGTCTGGGTCTGGGTGTGCCTGCGGATACGGTGATTACGAGTCCGTCATTTTCTCTGATGAACGTGTATGAAGGTCGATATCCATTTTACCATATCGACGGCTATCGGCTGGAAAATCTTTCTGATTTCCTTTCCGCAGGCCTGGACGAGTATCTGTATCAGGACGGCATTGCCGCCGTGGAATGGGCGGATCGCTGGCCGGAGATTTTACCCGACTGGCATGTCCGAATCGAAATTCTGATTACCGGGGACACATCCCGGAGAATATGCCTGTCCGGTTTTCATCCCAGAGCGCTGGAGATACTGGATGCCATGTCGTTAATGAGCAGAAACCGGGTTTCTTTTGAACCGGACCGTTAGATCCGGACCCCGGACGGGGAATGATATGCCTTTGATAGTTCAGAAATATGGTGGTACATCGGTTGCCGACATTGCCAAGATAAAAGCGGTTGCCCGAAGAGTGGTGGAATACCACCGGAAGGGCAATCAGATGGTCGTTGTCTTGTCCGCCATGGCAGGTCGGACCGACGGGCTGATCAGGTTGGCCGGCGAAATGGTCAATGACCCGGATCCCCGAGAATTGGATGTTCTCATTTCCACCGGAGAACAGGTCAGTGTGGCGCTTCTGGCTATGGCTATAAAATCCATGGGTTATGACGCCTGCTCTCTGCTGGGGTTTCAGGCGGCGATATATACGGATAATGCCTATGGCCGGGCACGGGTCCACAGCATTGAAACCGAACGGATCAGAAAGGAGTTGGAAAAGGGCAGGATTGTGGCCGTGGCCGGATTCCAGGGTCTTGATGATCACGGGGACATTACGACTCTGGGAAGGGGGGGGTCGGATACAACGGCAGTCGCTCTGGCCGCATCCTTGGAAGCGGATATGTGTGAAATTTTCACGGATGTCAACGGTGTGTACACGGCTGACCCGAACATCTGTCCCAGGGCGAGGAAACTGGACATGATTTCCTACGATGAAATGCTGGAGATGGCCAGCCTGGGCGCCAAGGTTCTGATGATCCGGGCAGTGGAATTTGCCAAGAAATATAATGTGCCAATCCATGTAAGGTCAACTTTTTCCAGAGAAAGGGGAACGATGGTCGTGGCCGAAACAAAAGAAATGGAAAGGGTCCTTGTGTCCGGTGTGACTTTCAACAAAAATGAGGCCCGGATAACCATCCGGAAGGTACCGGATCATCCCGGAATCGCATCCCGGATCTTTGAACCGGTTTTCAAATCCGGGATTCTGGTCGACATGATACTTCAAAATACAAGCGAGGACGGATTCACGGACCTGACTTTTACAGTATCCAGGTCGGATTTCCATAAGACGATGGAACAGGTCCACGGGGTAGCCCGGGAGATCGGTGCGGAAAAAGTGCTCGGAGATGAGAATATTGCCAAGGTATCCATTATCGGTGTGGGTATGAGAAGCCATGCAGGTGTGGCAAACAGGATGTTCGCAACTCTGGCGAAAGAGAATATTAATATTATGATGATCAATACCTCTGAGATAAAGATATCCTGTGTGATTGAGGAAAAGTACACGGAGCTTGCCGTCCGGGTTCTCCACGAGGCTTTCGGTTTGGACGATGAGGCAAAGACCGGTCAATAAACTTTACGGTTTCATCAAACTGGGCTCCTCAGACGAATTTTTGGGATAAAAAATTCCTGCCCCCTGCCGGGATCATCCAGCAAGGCCTTTGATAAGACAAAATAACTATTTCAGTTGGTTATGTTGTTTTTCGAAAATATCCACCTGCAAATTCTCAGGAGGAGCCATAAATTTATTGAAGGCGGACTCCTGCTGCTGTTTTGTGTTGCTGCGTCAAATTTTCTCCGCAGTTCCATCTCTCCCGTGACAACCGCGCCGGAGTCCGATTATCGAAAAACATGTCCGCTTGACGGAAAACAATGGTCGGCGTTTCAGAGAATTACCCTCGGGATGCCTGTCTGTATCAACAGGGGAGATACTGAAGCATTAACCGCTGTTCCCGGCATTGGTCCGAAAACAGCTGCGTTGATTGTTCGTGAACGGAGAAAAAGAGGCGGTTTTAAACGGCTTGAAGATCTTCGCTCGATTCGGGGGATCAGCCCTTTACTGTATAAACGGATCAGCCGTTACCTGACCTTGTGAACTTGCTGATATATAAGAGCATTACCGGTTTGAATGTATATCCTGGGCATAGATACTTCCTGCGATGATACCTCCGCCGCCGTCGTTGCCGATGAAGGCCGTGTTTTGTCCAATGTGGTTCACACACAGGTGCGTCTTCACCATCCGCACGGAGGCGTTGTTCCCGAATTGGCATCGCGGGAACATCTGCGGAACATGACACCAGTGGTCCAGGAAGCGCTTTCAGGTGCGGGAATCCGTCTACGGGAGCTGGACGGTATTGCCGTGACAGTGGGACCCGGCCTGATTGGCTCTCTTCTTGTGGGGCTTTATTATGGAAAGGCCCTGGCCTATTCACATCAGATTCCACTGGTCGCAATCAACCATCTGGAAGGGCATATCCTCTCGATTTTTCTTGAAACCCATGTTCCGTCTTTTCCATTTGTGGCGCTTACGGTTTCCGGCGGGCACACGAGCCTGTATCACGTAGAGGGATACGGTCGCTATGTCCAGTTGGGTCAGACACTTGATGACGCGGCAGGGGAAGCTTTCGATAAAGTAGCCAAGATTCTGGGGCTGGGATACCCGGGGGGGGAGGTGATTGAGGAGAAGGCCAGCCATGGACTGGCGGGGCGTATCCGCTTTCCAAGGGCGTTTCTGTCAAAAGATTCCCTGGATTTCAGCTTCAGCGGCCTGAAGACGGCAGTCGCCTTGTATATAAAAAAATGGCGAGATGCAGAAGGACAGACGTGTGCTGTAACTGTCGCGGACATTGCAGCCTCATTTCAGGAAGCGGTTATTGATGTCCTGGTTCATAAGGTGATGACGGCCGGGAGAATGATGGGTGTCTCGGCTGTGGCGGTTGCAGGGGGTGTTGCATGCAATGGAAGACTGCGGGCCAGGATGCTGGAGGCTGGGGAGGACGAGGGCATTCGGGTCTATTTCCCCCGACCGGCATATTGCACGGATAATGGCGCCATGATTGCGCTTGCCGGTTATCACAGGATCACGCTCGGCGAGCAGGCGGATTTATCTGTGGACGCGAGATCGCGATACCCCATTCAGGACCTCCTTTCAAGTGATTCCCGTGGTATGATCGGATAGACGGGTTTCCCTGGTCTGTCAAGTCTGCCGATCACATCAGGTTTCCGTCTCATGAGCCCATCGCCTCCGGAATGCCTGAATTTTTTGGTTGAAAATCGTCTGTGACAGGTGTAGCCTCTACCCGTCTTTTGAATGCCCCGGAAGAAGATAAATCCTGCCTGTGTTTCAGCTTTTCATGTCCCTGCGATTTCCAGGATAATCAGGCCGTTTTATCGATCCAGAGTCTCGTCTCAAATATCGTTCGACCCGGAGCCTTTGAGATGTTTCGATCCATACTGCAATATAATTTTCCTGAGGATCCAGGGTGTTCCGGTGTGGGATGTTTGAAATGATTCGTCTCTTACCCGGGGCAATGAGAAGACGATTCGTGGTGTGACAGGGATTTTCAGACATTGGTGTTCGAGAGACAGATCAGATACTATTACCTCCGGTTTATCCGGCTGAGAGGCGAGCCTCATGAACTGGCACTCGGTATGGCATTCGGTGTTTTTACCGGTATGATGCCGATTATGCCGTTTCAGATTGCGGTAGCCGTCACTTTGGCCCTTTTATTCAAAAGCAGCAAGATAGCAGCCGCACTCGGGACCTGGATAAGCAATCCGCTGAACTGGTATTTCATTTACTATTATAATTTCAAGCTGGGGGCCATAATCCTGAGGCTCCCCGAACAGACCCCTATTTTTTCGTCCGTGTTGACAGCCATTCAGTCCGGTGAGGAATCGTTAGTCATCGTTGGTAAAATCCTGGGCGCTGGCGGTATCGGGCTGGCAGCGTTTTTGATCGGCGGGTTGGTCATGGGCACTGTTGCGGCCATCCCTTGCTATTTTATTTTTCTGTCCATCTTCAGGTATCTGAAAACGTGGCGCAGGTTAAAGAAAGAAGTCTGAGATGGATCGTCCCCGGTCATCTGACAACGTGCGCGGATTCCGACCAAAGAGAAGCCTTGCCCAGCATTTTCTGGTTGATCAACGGATGATTCATGAAATTGTTTCACGGGCGGATTTCAGACCATCCGATCAGGTCATCGAGATAGGACCGGGGCGGGGAGCGTTGACTTTTCCCCTGGCCGGGCGGGTGGACAAAATCATCGCCATTGAAAAAGACGTGTACCTGGTCCGTTCTTTGCGACAGAAACTCTCTCGGAAAGGTATCAAGAATGTCATTCTTTTCAATCGTGACATTCTTGAATGGGATTTTCACGAGTTAAACTGCCCCGTTTTATCCCGGTTGATGGTTATCGGGAATCTCCCCTACAATATTTCGACCCCGTTTCTGTACAGACTGATTGAGGGTCGGGCTTGTATCGACAGGGCCGTCCTCATGTTTCAGGCGGAAGTCGGCAGGCGGTTAACCGCATCACCGGGCACGAAAGCCTATGGCGCGATAACGGTGTTGCTTCAATATCACGCGCGTGCCACCAGCCTGCTGGAAGTACCCAGACGTGCCTTTTATCCGGAGCCGAAGGTTGACTCCATCGTCGTGGATCTGGATTTCGAAAGGCCCCGTGAAGAACCGCCGGTTGACGAGGCCCGTTTCAGGAAAGTGGTAAAGGCGGCCTTTGCATATCGACGGAAGACACTGCTGAATTCACTCAGGGGGGCATTTCCCGGCCTGGACCAGGCAACGATCATGGAAGCAATTGTAAAATGCGGTGTTGACCCGGAAAGGAGAGCTGAAACGCTGGATATGGGGGAATTCATCCGTCTGGCTTCAAGCCTGGAATTGACAACCGGGAAGCATCAGTAATACGTTTTTTCATACACTTTTACCGACACCCAGGGGGTCGCAAATGAAAATCATCAAGACTGTGGAAGAGATGCACAAGGAATCCGAAGCCTTGCGAACGGCAGGCCATACCATCTCGCTGGTTGCGACCATGGGATTTCTGCACGAAGGGCATCTTCAACTGATGCGGGTGGCAAAAGAACATTCAGACAAGCTGATCGTGAGTATCTTCGTGAACCCCAGGCAGTTCGGCCCATCCGAGGATTATGCGCAATACCCGAGGGATACGGAGGGGGATCTGAAGAAGCTTCGTAAAGTGGAAACGGATATCGTTTTTATGCCGGGAGCCGAAGAAATGTACCCTGAAGGTTATCAGACAACGGTAAGTCTGGAAAGGATCACGAAACATCTTTGCGGTATTTCAAGGCCCGGGTTCTTTGATGGTGTGGCTACGGTTGTGACCAAGCTGTTCAACTGTACCAAACCCCATCTTTCTTTTTTTGGACAGAAGGATTACCAACAGCTGGCAGTCATCAGCCGGATGGTGATGGATTTGAATCTGGACATTAAAATCATCGGCGTTCCGACCGTGAGGGAATCCGACGGGCTTGCCATGAGTTCGCGGAACAGCTATCTGAACCCGGAAGAAAGGAAATCCGCCCTGTGTCTCAAGAAATCCCTGGATCTGGCCGAGCGGTTGTTCCAGGAGGGGGTAACCAAAGCAGATGTGATCAGGGATGCGATAGAGGCTCTGATACGAAGTCACGCATTTACCGAGATCGATTATGTCGCCATATGTGACCCGTTAACACTTGACGATCTGGACATCCTGGAAGAGGAAATCCTCGTGGCACTTGCGGTTCGGATCGGAAGGACGCGCCTGATCGATAACAGCCTGATTCGCAGAAATTGAAACATCCCGAGCCATCAGGGCTCAGAAGCGGAATTTTCCCGTTATTACAGAAATTCCGGGCTGAGAGAGCCCCTCGAACTGAAGTGAAAGGAGACCACTATGAAATCAACAAATTTTCTGTTTACCTCGGAATCCGTAACAGAGGGACACCCGGACAAGGTAGCGGACCAGATATCCGATCATATCCTGGACAGGATGATCGAACAGGACCCGAATTCCCGTGTGGCATGCGAGACACTGGTGACCACCGGGATGGCGATCATCGCCGGGGAAATCACGACCGATGCCTATGTGGACATGCCGGAAGTTGTGAGAGAGACAATCCGCGATATCGGATACAACAACTCTTCCATGGGGTTTGACTGGAAGACCTGTGCCGTGCTTTCAACGATTGACAAACAGTCCCCTGATATCGCCGTTGGGGTGAATGAGGGAAACGGGCTTTTCAAAGAACAGGGCGCGGGTGATCAGGGTTTGATGTTCGGCTTTGCATGCACGGAAACCCCGACCTTGATGCCAATGCCGATTTACCTGGCCCATCGACTCACCCGGAGACTGAGCCATGTCCGGAAATCCGGTCAACTTCCCTGGCTCAGACCGGACGGTAAATCACAGGTGACGGTCGAATATGTTAACGGCAACCCGTCACGAATTCACACTGTGGTAATCGCGGCTCAACACGATCCCGATGTGGATTACGAGACCCTCCGGGAAGCCATTATCGAGGAAGTCATCCGGGAGGTGGTGCCTGTCGAGATGCTGGATGATGATACCCAGTATTTTATCAACACAACCGGACGTTTTGTTATTGGCGGCCCTCTGGGGGATTGCGGTCTGACCGGGCGCAAAATCATTATGGATACCTACGGAGGCTTCGGTTATCACGGTGGGGGGGCCTTTTCCGGCAAGGATCCTTCCAAGGTGGACAGGAGCGCATCCTACATGTGCCGGTATATTGCAAAAAATATCGTGGCGGCCGGTCTGGCTAAAAAATGCGAAATACAGGTGGCCTATACTATCGGTCGGGCTGAACCGGTCTCCGTGCTTGTTGGCGCGTACAGCACGGGCGTGGTCCCCAGTCGTGAGTTGACCAAGATTGTAAGAAAGGAGTTCGACCTTCGACCCGCGGCAATTATTGAAAGACTGGATTTGCTTAAACCGATTTACAGGCGGACCTGCAATTACGGCCACTTCGGCAGGGAGAACCCGGAATTTCTATGGGAAAAGACCGATATGGTGGAGACGCTTAAAAAGGCCGTAAAATGATTTGCCGTGGCCGGCGCGTCAGGAGAAAGGTGTATGTCCGCGGGTTTATCTTATAAAGGAACTGAATGAAGGGAGGCTGAACATATGGATTATGATATCAAGGATATCCACCTGGCAGACAAAGGCCGGTTGAGGATTGAGTGGGCAGGTATGAGTATGCCGGTTTTAAAGAGCATACGTGAGCGTTTTTCGAGGGAAAGGCCTCTTGAGGGACTGCGGCTGTCGGCCTGCCTGCATGTTACGACGGAAACGGCCGGCCTGGTGAAAACCCTCAAGGCAGGGGGTGCGGAAGTCGTGCTTTGCGCATCCAATCCTCTTTCCACACAGGATGATGTGGCTGCCTCCCTTGTGGTCGATGATGAGATCCCGGTATTTTCAATCAAAGGGGAGGATCATGCGACATACTACAGTCATATTCTTGCAGCGCTGAAGCACAGACCCCATCTGACCATGGATGACGGCGCCGACCTGGTGAGTGCCCTTCATTTTATCGGCCTTGACAAGTGGGATGAGCTGGAACCTCTGGTCGCACAATGGGGAAAGGCGTTGAGTCCATCGGAAAAAGATGTGCTTTTGTCGAACGTGTTCGGAGGGACGGAAGAGACGACAACAGGTGTCATCCGCCTGAGGAGTATGGAAAAGGACGGCGTGTTGCAGTTCCCCGTTGTTTCGGTCAACGACGCGGATACCAAGCACCTTTTTGATAACCGTTATGGTACGGGCCAGAGTTCCGTAGATGGTATTATCCGGGCAACGAACCGGCTGATCGCAGGCAGTACCTTTGTAGTCAGCGGCTATGGCTGGTGCGGCAGGGGCGTGGCTGTCCGGGCCAAGGGGCATGGCGCCCATGTTATTGTTTGTGAAGTGGATCCTTTGCGGGCCCTGGAGGCCGTTATGGACGGTTACCAGGTGATGCCCATCCATCAGGCCGCACCGCTCGGGGATTTTTTCTGTACGCTGACCGGCGATATGAATGTGATTCGATCCGAACATTTTGTCCATATGAAGGATGGGGCGATCGTTTCCAATTCAGGGCATTTCGATGTGGAGCTGGATCTCCCGGGTCTTGCGGAGATTTCCGTGGGGCGGCGTAAGATCCGTGAGTTCGTCGAGGAATTCACACTTGAAAACGGTCGAAGAATTTATGTGCTGGGTGAGGGCAGATTGATCAATCTTTCTGCCGCAGAGGGGCATCCGTCCAGTGTCATGGACATGAGTTTCGCCAATCAGGCTCTTTGTGCGGAATACATGGCAAAAGAGCATGAAAACATGAAAAAAAGCGTGTACCCTGTGCCCGAAAAAATTGACAAAGAGATTGCACGATTGAAACTGCAAGCCATGGGCGTGGAAATAGACACGCTCACCCGGGAACAGGAAAAATACCTTTCTTCCTGGGAAATGGGGACGTAGCTCTCATCGGATGCGGAACGTGCGGGAGGTTGTCTCCAACGGCCATTTCAAGGGATGCGGGTAGCGACCTTCCATGGCAGATATGTCTCGGCGTGCTCCAGCAGCCGGATAAACAGGGGTTTCCTTTTCAAAGATTCCAGCTTGATCTGCCACGCCTCCAGCGCTTTTTTCTGGATCTTTATCTCTGTCTCGATTTTTTCCGCTTTTTCTTCCAATTCCGATATCTTTAAGTCCAGTTCCATGATGGCGACCTGGGATTCATTGTTTTTGATGCTGTTTTCTTTAATGGCATAGAGGCGTTTAATCTCCTCGTCCATTTGAGACAGCATTTGCTGCTTCTGGCGGACATGGGTCTTGATCCGGTCAATCTCCCGGATCATGTCTCCGGCGGTTTCCATGGTGCTGAACAGGTAAACGGTGACGGTGAAGAGGATGATGAGAAGGAGAATCATTGTTCTGAGCGCGTATCGGATAACCGCCGATTCAAGAAGGGTTTCTTTGAAATCGTCAAGGCATGCAAGGATGGTATCCTTCAGGGTATAGGAAACGGTCGTTTCTTTTGCGGCGGGTGTGCAGGCGGTATCTCCGGAATCGGCTTTTTCGAGGGATACATCCCCGGTACTATCAGGCCTGTCTGAAACAGCATCTTCTTTCGGCGGTTCAGTGGGGATTTCGGGTTCCTTCTCCGGTTCGATGGTGATTTCCGGTTCTTCTTCAAGTTCAACGATAATTTCCGATTCTTCCGCCGGCTCGGCAATGGGTACCGGCTCTGTTTCCCGCTCATCCTTTTGTCTCATCGCCTCAAGAAGAATCGCCTGAAGATCCTGCTGTATTCTGTTTTCCTTCAGAGGACAAGTTTCCTGAATAGCCAGGGTTGCTTCTTCCCATGACAGGATTCTGTATGCGGCTTCTTTTCCATGCACTTCGTTGATCCTGGCGTCAAAAAGTTCCCCATCCCGGAAAAACAGGACACCACGACTCCCGGATTTATCATCCGTCAGACGGATTGTGCAGGTTTTCTGCTCCATTTCCATCAATTGCAGGAAAGTACCCGGGGCCATTCCGTGCAGGACGCCACCGTCGGATTCTTTTTTCAGGGCAGTGATGATCTGTCTGCCCAGTTCCTCAATGACAAAGGGTTTTTCGACAAATCCGATCACGCCTTTTTCCCG
>CAYTJI010000010.1:0-14499 GCA_964438065.1 uncultured Desulfobacteraceae bacterium
GCAGACAAAATTACATCGCAATCTTGCGTCATTTCTTGCGTGACAGGACACTAGGTACCAACGTACGGCGTTTGTTATCCGGGACCAGGCCATTTGTTCCGGAGAAACCGTCTGCCTTGACAACTGTCCGTCCGGGTGGTAGTTTTCCCTCCTCTGAAAACATCATCAAAAGTTGCCGGGAGTAAGTTGTGACCTTTCAGGAACTGATTTTTTCCCTTGAGAGATACTGGTCGGACAAGGGCTGTCTGATCCAGCAGCCCTATGATCTGGAGGTAGGTGCCGGGACGTTTAATCCGGCAACCCTGCTGCGGGTATTGGGGCCGGAACCATGGGCCGTGGCCTATGTCGAGCCTTCCAGACGTCCCACAGACGGGAGATACGGCGAAAATCCGAATCGGCTGGGCCATTATTATCAATACCAGGTCGTTATCAAACCTTCTCCGATTGAGATTCAGGACATTTACCTTGGAAGTCTCGTGGCACTTGGAATCAATCCGCTCGAGCACGACATCCGGTTTGTGGAAGATGACTGGGAGTCTCCGACACTGGGTGCTTCCGGACTCGGGTGGGAGGTTTGGCTGGACGGCATGGAGATCACCCAGTTTACCTATTTCCAGCAGGCAGGCAGTATCCGGCTGGACCCGGTTTCAGTGGAAATCACCTATGGTCTGGAAAGGATCTGTATGTACCTGCAGGAAAAAGAGAATGTTTATGACCTGATGTGGAACGATAAGCTGACCTATGGAGATGTCCACAGAAAGGGGGAGTGGGAGCTGTCGGTGTACAATTTTGAACTGGCGGACGTGGATATGTTCGTAAAGATTTTTGATGTGTATGAGCAGGAGGGGATCCGAACTGCCCGGGAAGGCCTGGTGCTTCCCGCCTATGATTATTGTCTGAAGTGCTCGCACACCTTCAATATCCTGGACGCACGAGGCGCGATCAGCGTGGCGGAAAGAACACGCTACATTGAACGTATCCGGAATCTGGCCCGTCTGGCGTCCAGGAATTATCTGGCGCAGAGAGAGGAGCTGGGCCACCCGCTGCTGAGAGGGCAGGAGCATAAGGGTTTGTAGAGCCTGATCTGGCGGGGTACTGTTCAAAGCGACAGCAGGTTCCAATCCGCAGGTCAAGATATTACTGAATATCAGTACGGCCTTTAGTGCAACAGTACAGAATAACGGGAAATCATGGTTGCCGAATTACTTTTGGAAATTGGAACAGAGGAAATCCCCTCCAGTTATCTGGAGCAAGGGGTGCGGTCATTGAAACAGCTTATGGACACATGCCTGGAAGAAAACCGGATCGAAATCGCCGGCGGGATCTACACCTTTGGCACGCCCAGGAGACTGGTGCTGATCGGTAAGGCCATTGCGGAAAAGCAGGAGGATCTCGTGCGGCAGGTTACAGGACCGCCCTGTTCCGTGGCCTATGATGAGGGGGGAAACCCGACCCGGGCGGCACTGGGTTTCGCCCGGAAGCAGGGCGTTGCAATTGACGACCTCCAATGTATTGAGACGCCCAGGGGGGAGTACCTTTATGTGGAAAGCAAGGTGCCCGGAAGACCGACAAAGGACATTCTGGCCGAGGCCTTGCCGGACATCATTTCCCGGATTCCCTGGCCCAAATCCATGCGCTGGGGAACTGTGGATGTCCCTTTTGTACGGCCTGTGCACTGGGTGCTGGCGATCATGAACGGTGAAATCATTCCTTTTGCGTTTGCCGGCGTGAAGAGCGGAAATATCACCTGGGGACACCGGTTCATGGCACCTGATCCCATGCAGATATACAGCGTACGGGGGTATCTTCAGGGAATGAAGGAAGGGTTTATCCTGATTGATCAGAAAGAAAGAGAGCAGATCATTGAACGGATCGCGGCACAGGCGGCGCGGGAAGCGGGGGGCAGACTTTTGGAAGACCCGGAACTGGTGTCGACAGTCGCCAATCTGGTGGAATACCCTTCAGCGGTATGCGGCAGCTTTGAGAGGGGCTTTTTGTCTCTGCCTGAAGCGGTTCTGATTACCGCAATGAAAGAACATCAGAAATACTTCGCGGTGTGTGATGACCGCGGCCGTTTGCTGCCGAACTTTGTGGCGGTCAACAACACCATTCCGAAAGATGAATCCGTGGTGCGGAAAGGGCACGAACGGGTATTACGGGCCCGACTTTCCGACGCGGATTTTTTCTTCAAAGAAGATACAAAACGTCCGCTTGGCAGCCGGCTGGAAGACCTGAAGGGCGTGATCTATCAGGCTGAGCTGGGGACCTCCTACGCCAAGGTGCGGCGGTTTACCCGGCTGGCCGCGTATCTTGCCGAAACCCTGCTGCCGGAAAAACAGGATGCCGTAAAAACCGCTGCAGAACTTTCAAAGTGCGACCTGGTCACGCACATGGTGACGGAATTCCCCTCCCTTCAGGGGGTGATCGGGGCCGCCTATGCTCGCAGGGAAGGGTATCCCGAAGAAGTGTGTCTGGCGATCCACGAGCACTATCTTCCGGCAAAGGCCGGCGATCGACTGCCGACATCCGAGACCGGTTCATTGCTCGGCCTGGCCGACCGGATGGACACGATTGTCGGCTGTTTTGCCATCGGTCTCGTCCCCACGGGGAAGGCGGATCCCTTCGCGTTGCGAAGACATGCCCTTGCTGTTATCCGCATCCTGGAAAACACGGGTTGGGACATTTCGTTCAGGGCCTTTCTGGAAAAGGCGTTGCAGATTCTGGATGAAGAAATCAAGTTTGACAGAAAAGCCGTGTTCGATGATGTGCTGAATTTTTTCAGGGACCGATACCGGTATATGATGCTGCGGGCAGGCTATGAATCCGATACCGTCTCGGCCGTGATATCCCACTCATTTGACCGGATCTGCGATCTGCGTCCCAGGATTGATCAACTCAGGCGGTTTTCCCTGGAATCCGATGACTTCCAACCACTGATAGTGACATTTAAACGGATCACCAATATCCTGAAAAACCAGGAGCAGCCCTTTGAGGTTGACCCCGGACGGTTTGAAGAGCCGTGTGAGACTTCCCTGTGGAAATCGTACTGCCTGATGAAAGACGACATACAGCGGCTTACAGCGGAAAAAAAGTATTTCGAGGCCATGAAGCTTATGGCCGGGCTCCGGTCGCCTGTAGACGAGTTTTTTGACAACGTTGAGGTTTTCACAAAGAAGGATGAGAAGCTGAAAAAGAACCGGGTCGGTGTGTTGCAGCACATTGCTGCGCTTTTTCTCGGTGTTGCAGATTTCTCAAGATTTTCCGTATAGGACCTCATGAGATTTTACGAAATCCGGATCCGACCGGGCTGCGGGGGTTTTTTTGATATCAGCACATTCGGGACCCATGCCATGGGCACGGGGCTTACCCACCCGGTTTTTCGCCATGGTGGCCGTTGAAGACCCTGTCGAATATTTCACCCACGAATTTCAGGTGATAAGCGAGGTCGAATATTTCCTCGATTTCATCTTTGTTCAGGTATCTTGTAATTTCCCGATCTTTCTGGATAACTGATTTGAATTCCCGGCCTTGTTCCCAGACCTTCATCGCGTTTCTCTGAACCATGACGTAGGCTTGCTGCCTTTCAAGACCTTTTGTGGCCAGTTTCATAAGCACCTGCTGAGAAAATATCAATCCCTTCATCCTATTGAGGTTTTCGAGCATCCGGTCGGAATGGACCACAAGCCGGTCAATAATTCCGGTCATCCGGTGAACCATGTAATCGGCAAGTATGGTGCTGTCGGGTCCGATGACCCGTTCAACCGAAGAATGGCTGATGTCCCTTTCGTGCCACAGCGGCATGTTTTCCATGGAAGCCAGGCTGTTGGCGCGTACAAGCCTGGCAAGCCCGGATATGTTTTCACTTCCGACCGGATTTTTCTTGTGGGGCATGGCAGAAGAACCTTTCTGACCTTTTGAGAAGGCCTCTTCCGCTTCAAGGACCTCGGTTCTCTGGAGGTGCCTGAGTTCCACCGCCATTTTCTCAAGTGTTCCGGCCAGGATGGCCAGACTGGTGAAGTACTGGGCATGCCGGTCCCGCTGGATGATCTGGGTGGAAATCTCCGCCGGCCTGAGGCCGAGTCTTTTCATGGTCATGGCTTCAATCTTTGGAGAAATGTTGGCAAAGGTCCCCACCGCACCGGAAAGTTTTCCGTGGCTGATGACTTCGAGGGCGTCTTCGAGCCTCTTCTGATTCCGTTTCATTTCCGAATACCAGAGAGCCAGTTTCAGCCCGAATGTGATGGGTTCGGCGTGGATGCCGTGAGACCGGCCGATCATGAGCGTATCCCTGTGTTCGAACGCCCTGCGCCGGAGGACATCCATAAGATGATTTACCCCCTGAATAATCATTTCCATGGCTTCCTTCAACAGAAGCGCGAAACTGGTGTCCAGGATGTCCGACGATGTCAATCCCAGGTGGATATACCGCGAATCCGGGCCGACGTGTTCCTCCACATTGGTCAGAAACGCGATCACATCGTGTTTGGTTTCTTCTTCGATTTCCAGGATACGCGACACGGAAAATTTTGCCTTTTTCTTGATGGTCTCGAGCGCATCTCCGGGGATCAGGCCTTCTTCCGCCATGCTTTCGCATGCTGCGATTTCCACGTCCAGCCACTTGGCGTATCGGTTCTCAGCGGTCCATATCCGGCCCATTTCCGGGCGGGTGTATCGATCGATCATATTGTTTCTCCTACATGATATGCGGTCTATCTAGTCGGCGTATTGAATGGGCGGTTCCCAGTTCACCAGGGGACACCCCTCACACAACGGTTTTTTTCTGCAGAAGTCTTTCCCTGTTTCGACAATCAGCGCATGAAATTCGTTGAAGAGGTGTGTATCTTCGGGAAGGTTGTCCATGAACAGTTCCTGGAGTTCTTCGTAAGTTGCCTGGGCCTCCGCCATGCCGTGGCGGTTCAGGATCCGGTAGGTATAGGAATCAATGACAAAAACCGGACGGTCGGCCGCGTAAAGAAGGATGCTGTCCGCGGTCTCGGGCCCGATGCCATGTACGGAAAGAAGCCCTCGCCTGAGTTCCCGTGTCCCTTCAGACAGGAGAAGCTCGAGGTCCCCCTGAAAACGGTCCACGATGAAACGGATCAGATTTTTCAACCTTCCGGCCTTGATATTGTAGTATCCGGCTGGGCGGATTTCGCCGGATATCTCGGAAAGAGTGGCGTTATGGAGTTTTTCCAGAGAGAGAAATCCCTTCTTTTTCAGGTTCGCGATGGCCTTTTCCACATTTTTCCAGTTCGTGTTCTGGGTCAGGACCGCCCCGATCATGACCTCCAACCGGGTTTCGGCCGGCCACCAGTTCCGGGGACCGTAGTGATCCATCAGAAGATCATACATCTCCATCAGTCGTTTACCGGTCATGCCTGCATCGTTCATTGCTGAGGCTTCCGCTTGCGTAAAAGGTTTAAATAAGCGTACCTTGATACAGATCCCGAACAGGGCCGCGCACCATCTATTGTCTTGACAGTCGCCGGAGGATACTCTAGATTTAGCCCGCCTGTCAAACAAATGAAGCCTCAGGGGCAGCTTTTTCGTGAACCGGGCCTGGGTTCAATGCCTTGGCGTATACGGAAAAATCGCCCCGGTGGTTCCCTGAAAGTGGGCAGAAAATGGCAGAAGGGGATCCCTTGGAATTATTGCGAACGTGTGGGTATTGACAGACGGCCGGAACGGTCTGCAGGATTTTATGGCGGAATCACGGAATTTGAATAAAACCAGGAACTTAGGAATCATCGCCCATATCGATGCGGGAAAGACGACCGTAACGGAACGGATCCTGTATTACACCGGACGGGTCCACAAAATGGGTGAGGTCCATGACGGCGAAGCGACCATGGACTGGATGCTTGAAGAAAAGGAAAGGGGCATCACGATTACCTCCGCAGTTACTTCCTGCAGTTGGCGAGGCCATACCATCAATATTATAGACACACCCGGGCACGTTGATTTCACAATTGAAGTGGAACGGGCCTTGCGTGTGCTGGACGGTGCCATAGGCGTTTTCTGCGCCGTGGGGGGAGTGGAACCCCAGTCCGAAACCGTATGGCATCAGGCCGACAGGTATAATGTCCCGAAAATTGCTTTTATCAACAAGCTGGATCGGGTAGGCGCAGATTTTTTCAGGGCCGTGGAGATGATCCGGGACAGACTGGGTGCTGTTCCCCTGGTCCTTCAGTTGCCCTGGGGCGTGGAAGACAGTTTCAAGGGTGTGATCGACCTGATTAAAATGAAGGCGGTCATATGGGACGATGACATGCTGGGTGCGGAGTATCGGGAAGTGGACATCCCGGATGAAGGGAAGGAAGAAGCGCTTCACTACAGGGAGTTGCTCCTGGAGACCCTGGCTGACAGAGATGACAGGATTATGGAAAAGTACCTGTCCGAAGAGGGTATTGAAACCGGGGAATTGAAGCAGGCGGTACGGGCCGCCACAACTGAACTTCAGCTGGTTCCGGTTTTCTGCGGAGCCGCACTGCGAAATAAGGGGATCCAGCTTCTACTGGATGGGATTGTGGATTATCTGCCGTCCCCCCTGGATATTCCGCCTATTGTCGGTCGTGTACCGGGCACCGGTGAAGAAGAATCCCGCCCTGCCGACATCCGGGGGCCTTTTTCCGCCCTTGCTTTTAAAGTGATGATGGATCAGGGAAGAAAGATGACCTATCTCCGCGTCTATTCCGGTACGGTCAGGGCCGGGGATCCGGTCTATAATCCGGCCAAAGGCGTCAAGGAGAAGCTCGCACGACTGTTGAAGATGCATTCCAACAAGAGAGAAAGGATTGAATCGGCTTCGGCAGGCGACATTGTGGCAGCCATGGGACTGAAATTGTCTGCAACCGGTGATACGTTATGTTCCGAGGCGCATCCCATTTTACTCGAGCCGATCCAGTTCAATGAACCGGTGATCAGCATGGCCATCGAACCCAGGAGTGTGCAGGATCACGAAAAGCTTCTGGCGGCGCTGAGGAAACTGACGGATGAGGATCCCACATTTAAATTCAAGATCGATGAAGAGACCGGCCAGACGGTAATTTCCGGGATGGGAGAGCTTCACCTGGATATTCTGATCGCCCGGATCAGACGGGAGTTTTCCATTGAAACGAACCAGGGAAAACCGCAGGTCGTGTACCGGGAGACCGTGACGGAGACCGTAAAGCACAGCGAGATTTTTGACAGGGAAATAAACGGAGTGCAGCACTATGCCGGCCTCACGATTGAAGTCTCTCCTTTGCCGAGGGGATCGGAGAACCGGTTCGTTAACCGCTGCACCCAGCCTGAACTGGCCGAAGAACTCATCAGCGCCGTGCGCCAGGGCGTGACTGAGGCCGAAACAAGCGGCGTCCTGATGGGATATCCCATGATCGACCTGCAGACCGCGCTTTTGGATGTTGAGATCAGGGAGACCTCGGATGAGATGGCATTCAAGGTGGTGGCGACAATGGCCTTCAAGAATGCCTGCGCCAAGGGGAAACCGGTTTTGCTTGAACCCATCATGCGGACGGATATCCTCATTCCGGAAGAATTCATGGGTGAGGTCATCAGTGATCTGAATGCCAGACAGGGAAAAATCGAGCAGATCAGTGCCAAAGGGACGCTCCAGGTCGTGACTGCCAGCGTTCCCCTTTCAAAAATGTTCGGATACTCGACATCCATCAGGTCCCTCTCCCAGGGAAGAGGCACCTTTTCCATGCAGTTCAGTCATTACGACCGGGTGTAGCATGTGCCGGGTCCTGGAAATCAGGCATACGTTTTTCAAAATTGGCCTTCATTGATTCAACCTGATTGGGTGAACCGAGCAGCGATTTCTGGAGGGTCTCTTCCAGCCTGAACGCCTCCGGCGGGTTTCCGTGCCACGTGGTTTCGAGCAAGTATTTGGCTGCGATAACCGCATCGGGTGACTTGTTTGCGATGTCGGCAGCCAATCGAAGCGCCTCGTTCAGCGGGTCATCGCAGATCCGTGTGATCAATCCCAGGCGCTGGGCTTCCGAGGCATCGAAGATCCTCCCTGTAAACAGCAATTCCTTTGCAACGTCAAGACGGACCAGATCCCGAAGTGTCTGTGAAGCGGCCATGTCCGGCACCAGCCCCCAGCGGAGTTCCATGATTGAAAACCGCGCATCTGGTGCAGCCAACCGGATATCGGCTCCCAGCGCGATCTGGAACCCTTCTCCGAACGCGCTTCCGTGAATTGGAAAATCAATGGGGTCAGCCCTTGATATGTGACATTTAGAGCGTCACGTTTGCAGACATTTATGTAGGATGAAATGTCACATATCAAGGGCTGACCCCTTATCCCCGCTTTATGGCTTGAAATTCGCGAAGTTGTCAATTACTATACTGTGCTGAAACAACGGGTTTTTTCAGGTCGTGTCGTGCGGGGATGTTCGATGTGCCCCGGTGCATCCGGGTTCGGGCAATCAGCGAGGAAATGATATGTGTGATCGCTCAGAAAATATTACCTAAATCCTGCATAAACTATTTTCAAAAAGGAAGTTATGCTTATAATATCAGCAAGTTATGTGAATGTGGTTTTCTTTCTGTCCCTGTGGGATTTTGAGACGGACTGGTACGCGGTGGATTTTACATACTGATCCGGGGGGACAGGCCGGGCTGGCACAACAGATTCTTTTGTCATGACGGATTATTTGGAGACGGAAAGACGGGGTCTCAAGAGAAAGCGCAGGGAAAGATACCTGATTGTTCTTCTGATCGTGGTGATTTCCCTGTTGTCTTATCTTGGGATACGCGTACTTGATCTGGGGCTTAATCTGCCTTTTTCGGGAAGCATTCTTGTCTTTGCCCTGATCAATATCAACGTGATTCTGCTCCTTCTGCTTCTGTTTCTTATCGTCCGGAATGTCGTAAAGCTGCTGTTTGAACGGAAGAAGGAAATCATGGGGGCAAAACTCAGGACCAAACTGGTCCTGGCCTTCGTGACCCTGACCCTGCTGCCGACGATCATTCTTTTCTTTGTTTCCGTACAGTTCATTTCATCTTCCGTGGATTACTGGTCGAATCTTCAGATTGAACAATCTTTGAAAAATTCTCTCGATGTCGGCAGGGATTATTATAACCGGTCCGTTGACCAGGTTCTCTTTTTCGGCAATAAACTGAGCCGGGTGATCCGATACAAAGGGTTTCTGCTGGCTTCGAAAAAAAAAGATCTGGAAAAATTTATTGATGAAAAGCGAAAGGAATATTCTCTGGCGTCTCTGAAGGTATTCGGCCGGGATTTGATCCTGAGAACGGTCTCCCGGGACGACAGGATTGACCTGCTTCCTTTTGAGCGGCTGAGGAAAAAGACCCTCAGAAACGTGATAAAGAGGGGAACGGATGATCATGTGATTCTCTCCTCTGCACACGGAGACTTGATATGCGGTATAGTCCCCGTTTTTTCCCGGACAGAGACAAAGGCCGTTGTGGGTTTGATTGTCCTGTCAAAATTTGTGCCCCGGCGGTTTGAAAACCGTCTGAAGGCCATTGCCCGGGGCCTTCAGGAATATCAGCAGCTCAAAATGCTTAAAAGGCCCATAAAGATCAGCAATATCATCACGCTTTCCATTGTCACCCTCCTCATTATTTTTTCGTCCATATGGTTCGGGTTCTATCTGTCCAAGGAGATTACCATTCCGATCCGGGAACTCGCTGAGGCCACCAACCGGATTGCATCGGGGGACTACGATTTCTACATTGATCTGGAATCAAAGGACGAAATCGGGGGACTGGTCAATTCGTTCAACAAGATGACCATGGACCTGAAGATCAGTAAAAATCAGCTTGAACAGGCCAACCGGGATCTGATCCAAAGCAACGAGGAACTGGAGCAGCGACGACTGTACATGGAGTTTGTGCTTGCCAATGTCGCGGCAGGGGTGATCTCCGCGGACGAGAAAGGCAATATACTCACCATAAACAAGTCCGCTGAAACCATGCTTGAGACAAGTGCCGCAGACATTATCGGAAAGAACTACAGGGAAGTCCTCGCAAATGCGTATTCCGAGATCATTGACGGATTCCTTAAAGACAAGGCCCTGTTAAAAAAAGGGTTCCTGAAAAAACAGATCCGGGTGTCAGCCGGAAACAGGAACCTGAGCCTGTTGATATCGATTAATGCGCTTCGGGATGATAAACGGCATTATATCGGTTTTGTGGCGGTGTTTGAGGACCTTAGTGATATTGAAAAGGCCCATCGCATGGCCGCGTGGCGGGAGGTGGCCAGACGAATCGCCCATGAAGTCAAAAATCCGCTTACGCCGATCCAGCTTTCCGCCCAGCGTCTCAGAAAACGGTACGGAGACATGCTGCAAAGCGGGGATGGTCGGGTTTTTCACGACTGTACGGAGATGATCATCAGACAGGTTGAAGAGCTGAAAGGTTTGGTGAATGAATTTTCAAACTTCGCACGCATGCCTGCAGTGGATCCGGCCCCGGCAGACATTTCTCAGATTATTAAGGAGGCCATGAGCATCTATAATGAGGCCCACAAGGATGTGAATTTTGTCTTCAATGATTCCGATGATGTTCCGGTGTTCAATCTGGACAGAAAGCAGATCAAGCGGGTGATGATCAATCTGTTGGATAACGCCATAGAGGCGATCAACGGGAAGGGGGAAATCCGGGTCAACCTGAGCTACGACAGAGTGCTTCGTATCGTGCGGGTCGAAGTTATTGATCAGGGTAAAGGGATATCCGCTGAGAACAAGGCACGGCTGTTTGAACCTTATTTTTCCACCAAGAAACAGGGAACCGGACTGGGTCTGACGATTGTTAGCTCGATCATCACGGATCACAATGGCTTTATCCGGGTTGAAGACAACCATCCCCGGGGGACAAGGTTTATCATGGAACTGCCTGTCAGACTTTGACCTTGCACGGAGAGTCCGCCGGGAAATCAACGGGTTATTCGGGATCATTACCGGTTGCACGGTTTCTTCCTGTAATCTGCCCGATAATCCGATAACACTTCCGGATCCGGGGTGTTCCGTGGCACCCGGCCGATCATTTTGATGGGTTTCCGGGGCAGAACAAATGTGAGAGGTGTTGCATGGCATGGCGGTTGACAGCGATGGCGTGGCGAGCTCCGGACTGGACCCGTGTACACCGGGATGAGCCCCTTGGTTTTTGGGCCATGCCGCTGGCGGTCTGTTCCATTCCTTACGGAATCGGCAGCCGGATCCGGGCATGGTCCTACAAACGGGGGATTTTAAAAAGAAAACGTCTTCCGGGTTTTGTGGTCAGTGTGGGAAATCTCACTGTAGGGGGTACGGGAAAGACTCCCGCCGTGGAAATGCTTGCAGGATGGGCCCGGGAAAACAATTTTCGGGTCGCCGTGCTCTCAAGGGGTTATCAGGGAAAATACAGGGAAAAGGTGCTGGCAGTCTCAGACAGGAAAGGTATCCGGGCGGACTGCACAGACAGCGGTGATGAGGCATATCTGCTGGCCGGCCGCCTTTCGGGAATTCCAGTAGTCGTATCCCGGGACCGTTATTCCGCAGGTTTATTCGCCCGGGAGAGGTTCGGGTCGGATTTTTTTATCCTGGATGACGGCTTTCAGCATCTGGAACTGGAAAGAGACGTGGACATTGTGCTGATGGATGCCGAAAGACCTTTCGGTAACGGCCATCTTTTGCCATGGGGCCCTCTTCGGGAACCGGTCGCGCAATTGGCCAGAGCCGATGCCTTTGTGTTCACACGGTCATCCGTCCACCGTCAGGTTGTGCCGGACGTTCTTTCCGGGAAATTTTCAGACACACCGGTCTTTTTTGCCGATCACCGGGCCTCGGAAATTGTTTTTCCTGATGCAGACCGGCTTGAAACACCGGACTTCATAAACGGGAAAAAAGTCGTGGCTTTTGCCGGCATTGGACGTCCGGATCAATTCCGGAAAAACCTGGAAGAACTGGGTGCCACAGTGGTACATTTCAGGGGGTTCAGAGATCACCACATATTCGCCCGGCAGGACCTTGAGACCCTGATTCAGGTGCGGGAAGAACTGGGTGCGGCGTATATCATTACAACGGAAAAAGACTGGGTGAGGCTACGCACCCTGAACAGGCGCGTTCCTGAACTGGCATTTGTGCGTATCGCGTTCGTCCTGTTATCCGGGGGCAACCGGTTTTTCCGGTTTGTTGCTGACGCCGCCCGAAAAGCTGCCTCCCGCTAGGTCCGGTTTCGCCGGACTTCCCGGGGTGATGCCGCAGCGAATCGCAAAATTATTGGGTATACGACCAAGGATCATATGAAGAGACCAGCGGTTTTTATAGACAGGGATGGCACGATAAACGAGCAGATGGGTTATATCAACCACATCAGCCGGTTCGTTCTGCTTCCGGGGACAGCGGAAGCGATCCGGCTTTTGAACAGGCATCAGTATTTCGTCATTATTATTTCGAACCAGTCCGGGGTTGCCCGGGGGTACTTTCCGATTGAACTGGTTCACCGGGTTCATGAGCATATGACAGAAGTATTGAGCAACGAGGGCGCCCGGGTAGACGCGATTTTTTTCTGCCCGCATTATGCCGGAGGGATCATCCGGGAATACAGCGTCAGGTGCAACTGCCGGAAACCCGGGACGGGCCTGATTGAAATGGCCCGGGAGTCCTTTGATATTGACATGGCGAAGTCCTGTGTGGTCGGAGACCGGTATTCGGATATTGAGCTGGCCTTGCGATTGAACCTGGAAGGGGTTCTTGTGACCACCGGTTACGGCCTCGGAGATATGGAATATGTTTTCCCGCGGTTGCCGTTCAAGCCTTCTCATGTGGCAGCCGATTTGCTTCAGGCAGTTCGCTGGATTATCGAAAGGCCCTAAGATACATATCGGTAACCGCCGGCGACCGGCATAACATGAATCAGACCCCGTATGATACGAGTCATGTTTTCCAGTGCCGGAATGCCGGAAAACCGGGGAAGTGCATATGCCCGGGAAGGAAACATCGGGGTTGACCGATTGATCTGTGGAGACCTTTGAAGGATGCAGGGTCGTGAAAAATGTTCTGATTATAAAATTGAGCTCGATCGGCGATGTGGTTCATTCCCTGCCTTTTCTTGAAGTCGTCAAGCGGCGTTTTCCGGAAGCGCAGATAGACTGGGTCGTTGAAGAGGAATCTTCCCAGATCGTCATGGACCATGCTGCCATCCGCAGGCTGATCGTATCGCGTCGAAAGGCATGGATTGGAAAACTGAAACAGGGTGTACGGTTTTCCCCTGTATTCGGCGAAGCGGCCCGGTTTCTCAAGGAGTTGCGGAGGGTTGAATATGATCTTATCATCGATCTCCAGGGGTTGCTCAAAAGCGGGATTCTGGCGGGTCTGGCCAGAGGGAAAAAAAAGATCGGTATGAGCAGTGCCAGGGAAGGGGCCGGTCTTTTTTTGAGTGAGCGTGCGGTCCCGGTGGACTATAACCAGCATGCGGTGGATCGTTATCTTCAGGTCGCCCGATATCTGAAATGTGATTGCTCCGCATGGAACGGGAACATCCCGGTTTCTGCCGCCGACATGGAGAGGATCAGGCGCCTGGTTCACGGCCTCGGGTCCGGACAGGGTCCCCTTGTTGCCGTGAATCCCATAGCAAGATGGCGGACGAAGCTCTGGGATGCGGAAAGATTTGCGATTCTTGCTGACAGACTCTGCAACGAATTGTCCTGTTGCATTGTTTTTACCGGAGGCGGCCGGGACAGGGGAATCATTCAGGAGATCTGTTCAATGATGGCAAACAGGTCTGTAAACCTTGCCGGGAGAACAACGCTGAAGGAATTGGCCTGTCTGTATTTCCTGTGCCGTTTGGTGGTGACGACCGACACGGGTCCGATGCACATTGCCGCCGCAATGGGTTGTCCGGTTGTCGCCCTTTTCGGCCCGACGGATCCGGGCAGGACAGGGCCTTACGGCCCGGGACATGCGGTGATAACAGCGGATCTCGAATGCCGCCCCTGTTTCAAACGGAATTGTGATCATGTCTCCTGTATGAAACAGATCACCGTTGACCAGTGTTTTGAAACCGTCAGGGACATGCTGTCCTGAAAAAAATTCTGTGAACATGGGACCCCACCATGTTGCGTGATTTTCGTGTGAATCCGAGATTGGGAGACATCACTTTTTGACGAGGGAAGGTACATGACAATAAGTAAAGACTTGCTGGATATCCTGGCATGCCCGAAATGCAAGGGAGATATCCATCTGAACGAGACGGGCGATGGGCTGATTTGCGATAACTGCAAATTGCTTTATGAGATCAGGGATGACATCCCCATTATGCTGATTGATGAAGCCAAACCGCTGGACGGATAATCGTCTCCCGATATGTTGCGGATTTTTTGAGTTATCGGGGATAGTCCGTCAAATATTGAAAACCCGACGGGCGGGTAGGGTCTATTTCACTGGACGATAAAAAGTGTTGGCTTGATGAGCAAAAAAAGAAATTGAAAGAATGGAACATATCGGAAGTCATGGGGGCAATGGAGCCGCATGTGGAACCGGACTCAGT
>CAYTJI010000011.1:0-5014 GCA_964438065.1 uncultured Desulfobacteraceae bacterium
TGAAAGCAATCGCATTAAAGCCTGATTTTTCAGATGCGTATATCAACCTTGGGAATGCCTTTCATCGTCAGGATCAGTTTGAAAAGGCCGTTTCATGCTACCTCAAGGCACTCAGGACAACACCGGGCGATCCAAGAGCGTACAATAACCTCGGAAAATCCTTCAAGGAACAGCTTGATCTGGATCGGGCATTTGCGTGCTACCGTAAAGCAATCCAGCTAAAACCCGATTACGCGGACGCGCATACGAACTATGCCGTGGCCCTGCTGCTCTCCGGCAGACTTGAGGAGGGCTGGCGGGAATACGAATGGCGTCTGAAAAATACCAATGTTCCTGAACACGCGGAACACATCCCCGACTGGGACGGATCCCCGCTGGAAGGGAAAACCCTCTATGTCTATGCGGAACAGGGGATCGGCGACGAGATCATGTTCGCATCCTGCCTTCCGGATGTCCTCAATCGTGCGGAGATCTGCTATGTAGAGTGCGATAGCAGGCTCATGCCTGTTTTTGAGCGCTCTTTCCCGAATATCCGGCTTCTGCCCAGAAAAAACCCGGGCGATCCGCCTGTTTGCGATTACCAGGGCGCGGACATGAAAATTCCCTTAGGGAGCCTGCCTCTGCACTTTCGGTCGAATATCCAGGACTTTCCCCATCGTCCATCTTATCTGTTGCCGGATACGAAAAAGCGCAGACAATGGCGAAAACGCTTCCAGTCTATCGGTGCGGGACGTTATGTGGGCATTTCATGGCGTGCCGGAAAAGGATCGGAAACAGGGCCGATGCGCTCTATCGCGCTCAGGAACTGGCGTGCGCTTTTCTCTCTCCCCGGGATATATTTTATTAACCTGCAGTACGGCAACTGTGAAAAAGAAATCCGCGACATTCAAAAATGCACCGGAATTATTGTGCATGACTGGGAGGATGCGGATCCTTTAAAAGACATGGACGGTTTCGCTGCCAAGATTTCAGCCCTTGATCTCGTCATATCCGTGGATAACTCCACAGCCCACCTGGCAGGCGCACTGGGAGTCCCCGTATGGCTGTTGCTGCCGTTTACACCGGACTGGCGATGGGGGCTTAACAGTGAAACCAGCCCGTGGTACCCGGCCATGCGCATCATCCGCCAAAAACTTCGAGGGGACTGGGGCCATGTCCTGGAAAGGGTTGCTGAAAAAATCAGGGAATACCCGCGCGGTGAAACCTAAAACCTGCATAGGTGAAAAATCATTTGGGGAGGACCATTCAGCCCACGGCGTTCCTCGTTGTCCATAACCGACCGGATTCGACATCAATGTTGCTGTTCCGCTGCTGACAACTTGATCCCTGATGTTCTTCAGGGATGAGCATAAGGAGACAAGATCATGGAAACAAGGCAGAAATTCTACGAAATATTTTATCCTCTGATCCGGTCCGCTCCGGCGGAAAGCGCCATTTCCGTTCTGCAAAACCTTCTGGAACGATGGCCTGATTTTGCCGTAGCGCATAATGATCTCGGGGTCCTGTACTACAACCGGGGCGAGAAGGAAAAGGCGCTTCCCCATTACCGGGAAGCGGCACGGCTTCAGCCGGAAAATATCACTTTCAGAAAAAATCTGGCGGATTTCTACTATATTGAACAAGGTCGCATTGAGGAGGCGCTTGAGCTGTATGTCAGCATTTTGAGGTCTCATCCGGAGGATATAGAGACGCTCATGGCAACGGGGCATATCTGTGAATCTCTGAACAAACCGGATGACGCCAGGGTATTTTATAACCGTATCCTAGAGATAGAGCCATGGAATACGGAAGCCAGGCAGAAACTCGAACCCGCTATGCACGAAATATAGCGGATAAACATTCGACTCGTCTTCCCGGGCTTTTCTCAAACGCATGCTTCACCGTATCACAAGAACCGGGATTTTACCGTCATGACTCCCCCAGAAATCGCCAGAAAACTGAGACACGCACTCCATCTTCATCAGTCCGGAGATCTGAAAAAAGCGGTTGAGATCTATCAGAAAATTCTCGATATCAATCCGCGACATCCGGAAGCCCTCCACCTCATGGGATTTGCCGCGTGTCAGGCGGGAGACCCTGAATCGGCGGTCGCGCTGATCCGCAGAGCACTTTTCATTTCCCCGGATTGTGCCCTGTATCATAACAGTCTGGGACTTACATTCAAGGCGCTGGACAGGCTTTCCGAAGCCCTTTCCTGTTATCGGAGAGCACTGGAACTGGATCCCCATCTGATCGAAGCGCACAACAACATGGGCATTGTTCTCCAAGATATGGGGAAAATTGAAGACGCGGTGTCCAGTTATCAAAAGGCGCTGGAGATCAACCCTGAACTTCCTGAAACATACAACAATCTGGGAAACGCCTGCCTGGCACTGAAAAATCCGAAGCAGGCCTTGCATTGCTATCAGAAAGCGGTGGGAATCAGGCCGGATTACCCGGAAGCCCATTACAATATGGGTAATGCGCTTCAAATGTTAAACCGTTTTCAGGAAGCGGTCATGTGCTACCGGAGGGCACTCGAAAACAGGCCGGATTACCCGGAAGCGTTTTACGATATGGGGAACGCCTGTCAAAAGATGGAAGATTATGAGGGAGCCGTCATCTGTTATCAGAAGGCGGCAGAATTACAACCGGACTTCTATGATGCGTATATGAATATGGGCACCGCCCTGCACCAGCAGGGAAAGTTCGAGAAAGCACTGCTTTCATACGGTACGGCACTTGAAATCAACAGCTCTTCTCATGAAACATACCATCACATGGGAGTCGCCTTTCAATGCCTGGGCAGATTTAATGAAGCCCTGGATTCGTGGCAAAAGGCGCTGAAACAAAAGCCGGATGACGCAGAAGCATGCCACAAGCTGGCCATCCTGCTGCAGAAACAGTGCCGGGCAGATGAGGCACTGATTTATTACCATAAAACACTGGAACTGAAGCCTGATTACGCGGAAGCCTTACACAATACGGGAACGCTCTATCAGGAACGGCGCCAGACGGACCAGGCGGTCGCATGTTTTCGGAAGGCATTGTCGTTGAAGCCGGACCTTGTCCAGACCCATGTCAGTTTGGGAAATACATTCAAAGACGGGGGACAACTGGACGACGCGTTTTTGTGCTACCAGACGGCCATCCGGATTGACCCGAACCATGCCAAGGCACATGCGCACCTCGCCCACCTTGCCAGGGAAACATGTTCATGGAAGGATCTTCGTATCCTGACGGACAAACTGGACCGGATCACAAAGGAGGCGCTGGAAAAAGGCGCGAGGGCACCGGAAATGCCCTTCCTGAGTTTAATGAAAGAGGCACACCCGTCCCACTATCTGGCTGTATCACAATCGTGGAGCCGTGATCTGTCCGAAAAAGTCGCCCGCACAAACATTCATTTCTCGTTTGACACACGTCGGTATGAACGGGAAAAAATCCGCATTGGTTATGTATCCAACAATTTTCGGAACCACCCCAACGCCCATCTGACCGTTGGTCTGTTCGGTCTTCATGACCGAAATGCATTTGACATTATCTGCTATTCATACGGGCCGGACGATGCCAGTTCCTACAGGAAGCGCATCCGGCAGGAGTGCGACAAATTTGTTGACATCAGGAATATTTCCGACACCGATGCGGCTTCGCTTATTTTCAATGACCGCATTGACATCCTGGTTGATCTTGTAGGCTTTACCAGAGGCAATCGCATATCCATTTTCGCCCTGCGGCCGGCCCCGATCCAGGTGAGATACCTTGGCTTTCCCGGGACAACCGGTGCTGATTTTTTTGATTATTTCATCACGGACAGAACAGCAACGCCCGAAACCGACGCATTATATTACACTGAAAAATTTGTGTATATGCCCAACTGTTATCAGGTAAATGACCATACGCAGAAAATCGCGAAAAGAACATGGGCCAGAACCGAACTGGGACTGCCGGAGAAAGGATTCGTGTTCTGCTCTTTCAACCACCCCTACAAAATCGATCCCCTCATTTTCGACACATGGATGCATATCCTCAGCCACGTCCCCGGTTCGGTGCTGTGGCTGCTGCGCGGGAATGAAATCGCTGAAAAAAATCTGAAGCGGGAAGCCGGTGCCAGGGGGGTGAATCCCGGACGCCTCATTTTTGCAGACCTATTCCCGAAGCCAGACCATCTGGCACGACTGCAACTGGCCGGCCTGGCACTGGATACCCGTGTTGTCAATGGGCACATCACAACCTCAGACGCCCTGTGGGCGGGCACGCCGGTTATTACAGTTACCGGTAACCACTTCATATCCCGCGTTTCCTCAAGCATCCTCAAAGCCGTCGGCATGCCCGAGCTGGTTACATCCAGCCTGGATCAATACCAGGGCCTCGCCATACACCTTGCCACACATCCGGACGAACTGAATGACGTACGGCAAAGGCTGGCAGCCAACCGCCGCACGGCACCGCTGTTTGACACGGCACGTTTTACCGCGAACCTTGAAAACGCTTACAGGGAAATGCTGAACATCATGATCTCAGGAGAAAAACCGCGTCAAATCGATGTCACAGAGCCATGGTGTACGCTACCTCTGATCAAACCTGTTTCCCGCAATCAGAATCCTTCAGAAATACCCACAGAGACAAACCTCCTCAACAGTGCGGAAATCTGTTCCTGACTCCACCACCGCCCATCACGCAGATCCGTATCCCCCGCTTATCCGGAGTTTCTGACGCCCGTATAGTTCCGGCTCCTCCTGAGAATTAGTGGGTTAACAATGCTTCTGGGACCCGGTGACAGGGCCGTGGGGGTTTTTCTGAGTGACTGAGGCCTTCATCATTTCAGCGGGGTTATGGAACGGGGTCCCCGTCCCGGTTATCAAAAAGTCCTTCCGCTTCCCTCGCTCACATGGAAGTATGTTCGCGCTTTTTCCGTTACCCGCAATGCCGATACCCTGAGGACCGGAAACGGGCAGCGGCAGGCCTCATCCGTTCGTACCCTCCTGAAACGACCCGGCCGGGAGATCCGCAATCGAAGAAAAGATCCCGGAAA
>CAYTJI010000011.1:5114-13829 GCA_964438065.1 uncultured Desulfobacteraceae bacterium
CCCTCCTGAAACGACCCGGCCGGGAGATCCGCAATCGAAGAAAAGATCCCGGAAAAGACCTGATATCCCAAATTCCCAAAAAACTTCAGTCCCTTCACAAGGAAATATCTCTAAAGTTTTGAGAAATATATCCGATAAGGAATCCAAAGGCGCACGCAATAACGGTCTTGGAAGGAGGTGACAGACATATTTTGAAGGACCGCCGGATCGCCACATAAAAGGATCAGCGAACCCAACCCCTAACCCAACAAGAAAGTTGAGGAAAACCCTAGAAAAGGAGAAACGGAATTATGGCCTTATCAAATGTACAGCTAACGGCAGGCATGAGAGCGAACCTGCTCTCCCTGCAGCAAACATCTAACCTTATGGATATCACCCAGTCCCGACTGGCCACAGGCCTGAAAGTCCAGTCTGCCCTGGATGACCCGATCAACTACTTTGCCGCAAAAGCTCATAAAGACCGGGCCTCGGACCTTGTCTATCGGAAGACCGAGATGTCGGAAGGTATCCAGCTTCTGAAGGCCGCAGACGCCGGCATCACGGCGCTCGAAGACCTGGTTGCCGCCGCGAAATCTCTTGCGCAATCCGCCCTGAGCGCTGAAAGTACCACCGAAATAAATGATCTGGAAACCCAGTATACGGCCCTGATGAGCCAGATTGATGACCTGGCCGCTGATTCCGGGTACAAAGGAATCAATCTTCTCGGTGGCACATCGGAAACACTGCAGGTGTATTTTGATGAAAACGGGGACAGCAGCATTACCCTGACCGGGATAGACGCATCAGCCAGCGGACTTGGCATGACGACCAGCATCACGGCAAATGACTGGAATTCCGATGCTACCGGCGGCACCGCGGACAGGACGAATATCAATTCGGACATCGACCTTCTGGATTCCGCAAGGACGTCACTGCGATCAAGTGCCAAGACATTCTCAAGCAACATGTCCACGATTACGATCCGGCAGGATTTTACCTCGAACATGGTTAACGTGCTTGAAGACGGCGCAGCCGGTCTGACGGAAGCCGACATGAACGAGGAAGGCGCCAACATGCTGATGCTCCAGACGCGGCAGGCCCTGGGCACCACGTCTCTGAGCATCGCGTCCCAGTCGGCGCAGTCGGTCCTCAGACTGTTCTAAATACTGCTCCGGATAACCAAGACCCTGCGGAACGCGGCCTTCCGGACAAGGAGGGGGAGAAATCCCCCTCTATTATTCACCCAAACTCCATGCAAACCGGCATCATCCGACACATCCGGACCTCAAGACGTACGTACCGGAACGGAAGGGCTTAGAAGATGTCTCTAAAAATCACACTGAAACCAGGGGAACGTATCATCATTGACGGTGCCGTTGTAACCAACAGCGATTCAACCTCTAACCTGATCATAGAAAATAATGTCCCGATTCTTCGGCAGAAAAACATCATGAGTCCGCATGAGGCCGATTCGCCCTGCAGGAGAATCTATTTTGTCATTCAACTCATGTACGTGGATGCCGAGAATCTTGAAAAATATCACAATATATACTGGCATCTCGTTCGGGATCTTGTGGAAGCAGCTCCCAGCGTATTAAACCGGATAGATCAAATCAGTGAACTTATCCTCAATGAAGAATATTACCCGGCGCTGAAACTGGCAAGAAAATTAATTGAATACGAACAGGAGGCGATAAACAGTGTACCAGAATGTAGCTGCCGCGTATCAGGCGGTTGAAAAAGAGACGATATCCGGGCGTGAAACAGAAGCAAGGGTGCTGACCCAGGCAGCCATAAAACTCCAGAACTGCCAGCAGAACTGGGGAGAAAAAGGCCACGAGCAAAGGCTGGAGGAAGCGCTCCGGTATAATCAGAAGATCTGGAGTATTTTCCAGGCAGAGCTTTCCAGGGACGACAACCCGCTGCCGAAGCAACTGGCCTCAAACCTGCTGAAGCTGAGTATATTCATTGACAGGCGGATCTTTGATACCATCGCATCCCCAAGTCCGGAAAAACTGGATGCCGTTATAAACATCAATCGCAATATCGCGGCAGGTCTGAGAGAAACGCCCATGTGAGACCTTTGAAAAACGACCACTTTTGCACCAACCCGGCGTCAGGCTCAAATTATAATCCTCGAAATATTCAATATATTTCTGCGGTTATAATTTTTGCCTTCCTTGATTTGGCACAAAATCGGTCATTTTCAAAGGTCTCCATGTAAAAAACCAAAATTACCCACTCGCGGAAAGCGCCTCCGGTACGGCCGGACCCCCAACACGCAAAACCCCTTCTCCCCCGTCTCCGGATTGCCGGGGGAGAGCCATCTCACTATCCCCACTGCGAAGTTCAGAGGCTGCCGTGAGAACCGCGTTTGCATTCTCGAACTGTTTCAGAGACAAAAACTTTTTGGCGATGGTCGAACACGACACCGGCAGACCGGCACCCATCTCGGTACGCTCCAGATCCCGGAAAACCTCCATGGCCTTATCTTTCCGTCCATCGCAGCAATAAGCCACGGCCAGCTTGAATTGAGCGGACAGGTATCCCGGAAAGCGGTTCACGGTATCCTCGAGAACACGAACCGCTTCTTTTATATTCCCCGCATACAACTGATACAACCCGTAATCGTTAGGGGCCTCTTTCATCCGCGGGTCTAGTGTCATAGCCTTGCTGACCGTCCGGATCGCGTTTTCATAATCCCCTATTTTTTGGAACGCGGTTGCCATGTTGACATATGCCAGAGGCACCTTTGGATTGATGGCGATCAGCATCTGCCATAACTCGATCGCCTCATCCCACTTCTCCAGCATTCCGGCCTGAACCGCAAGTTCATAAATGGCCATGACATCGCCGTCTCCCGTCTCGTCCAGCTTTCGTCTCCCGATGCGGTAGTATGCCTCGCCTTTTCCGGCCCTTCTTTTCTCATTCAGCTGGCCGTAATGGTGAACAGGCACAGGACATCTTTTTATCCTGATTCCGCTCCGCTTCAGGCTGGGCTCCACCATTTCATGGACAGGATACTCAAACCGGATTCGGGGGTCGTTTCTGAAAAGCCTGACCTTTTCGCTTGGAACCCATCCGACACCGGCCTCCTCAAGCGCATAGCTCCCGTCATTGTAGTTCAGCCCGATTATATCCGTCCGGATATTGTAATTACGGGTAACAAAGGAATAGGCTTCGGATGATGATGTGTCGTCGATAACGACCTGCCTCAATATGCCGTAGTCCTGCGGAGAGATGATTTCATCCGCATCCATAACAAAAATCCACTTTCCGGATGCCCTGGAAATAGCGAAATTCCTCGCTTCTGAAAAATCATTCCCCCATTCGAAATCGAAAACCTTTGCGCCGAATATCGTGGCAATATCCTTTGTCCGGTCCGTTGACCCGGTATCGACCACAATGATTTCATCCACGATCGGTTTCGTGTTCCGCAGACATCTTCCGATCTGTCCGGCTTCATTCTTCACAATCATACACAGGGAAATACCGGGCATCCTGCCTGTCAGCTCCGAAGGGCAGGACGGGTCCAGCCGGTTTCTGATCTCCAGTGCCGCCGAAATCATTTCTTCATCCATGTCAAAGCGCGCTATGGCGTCTTCAATTTCCTCCATCGCATCCGCGTAATTCTTTCGTTGGATCAGTACATCAATAAAAAGATATTTGATCCGCCGGTTGTTCGGGTACAGGGCGCAGGCTTCACGAAACACACTTTCCGCCCTTTCATAGGCATTAACACTCTTGACGGCCGCATGATAATTGGAGAAGATATCCGTCGCTGCCGGTGTAAGCACGAAGGCCTTTTCAAAATATTCCAGTCCTTCCGTTTTTTTCCCCGCGGCCCATTTCATGAAGCCGATATTTCCGAATGGTTCCCCCCAGTGAGGGGCCTTGTGTATCGCACGACGAAAAAATTGTTCAGCTGTTCCGGCATCTCCTTTTCTGTATGCGATCATTCCCTTCAGATTCAGTGCCTCCGGAAATTCCGGATCAATCATGAGAACACGGTCGGCGCAGGATTCGGCATCGTCATATCGCCCTATTCCTTCATCGCAGTATCCGAACAGCACAAGTTTCCGTATCTCATCGCCGTCTGACGGCATCATATCAAGCACCTCTCTGGCATCCATGAACCGTTTGGCATCCATGAGCATCTCGGCAAGCGCATAAAACGGTGTTTGGTCGTCAGGCACCTGTCTGATGACCTCCACCAGAGCATCACAGGCACCCGAGATGTCATCTTTCTGCCAAAGTTCATCCGCTTTTTCCATTGCGCTGCAGACAAGCATTCTTTTTCGCAATGCATCCTTCTTGGCCATGTTGCTCTGTTTAAGGAGAAGGATCTTTCTGTCTTCCACCGTCATGGCGGATCGGATATCCCGGTCTTCCTCCCGGGTGCTGTTGCAATGGTGTATGACAACATCCGAAGCAATCCTGTTTCTGTATCCCAAAATCGCTGCGCGCATGCACAAGTCATCGACGATTCCCTTCTCAGAACCGAGTTCTTCATCAAAACCGCCGATTTTTTCCAGAAGTGTCCTTCGACACGCAAAGCAACATCCCGAGACTGACTTCACAGGAACATAACGGTGTCTGTTTCTTTTTCTGAAGGATTTCGAGTAGGCCTCAAACTGCTCCGCATCCGCATAATCCGAAAGGACATCCTTCTGGACCCCCTCCGCCTCATTCATCATGGGGCCGACGACACCGCTGTCTTCGTGGCTTTCGATACACTCAACCATCCCTTCAAGCCATCCCTGTGAAACGATCAAATCACTGTGCATGAAAACCACATGCCGCCCCGAGCAGGCCTCTGCAAGCACACTGTTATAAAATCCGGCCAGTCCACGGTTATTTTCGGCCTGCATCAGGTGACAGTCCGGATTTTCCTCGACAATGCGCCGGACACACGCCGGTACCGGCTCTGCAGTGTCCGTGTCAATGAAGATCATTTCATGGCTCAAACCGGTGTGTTTCTTTATACTATCGATACAATTTTCAGCGAGTTCCCGGTGATGAGAAAGATTGATGATGATGCTGACGACGCCATGACTCTCATTTTCTTCCTGATCCACCTCCACACCGCCTTTTGCAGACGTCACGGGAAGAATCTCAAAAGACTCATTTTCACCCCCTTCCCGGCGTGTTTCCCCCTTCAGGGGAATATAATCTTTTTCCGCATCAAAGACGTTCCTTCCGATCTGCGAAAGATTATACGCCCCATATGGAAGATCACGGGGCATATCCCATTTTTCCTTGAATAATTCCCAATTCTTCCGCAGAGTTTTCCGGTAGTCAATTCCCTCACCGACGAATGTCCGATTCCCGAAGTGGTGCACGAAGCAGTCATTGACAATCCATGACTGGAAACCACAGAGCGTTGCTCTCAAACTGAAATCATCGTCTTCAAAGTTCCCCAGTCCATAGCGGTCGTCCAGACCGCCGATCTTCTCGATGACACACCTTTTTATGAGCATGCAGAATCCGACAACCCTCAGCACCCGTTCCGCGCTTCGTGAATGCTGCTCTGCATAACGATCTGAAAACACATTGAGACCTTCCAGTGTTTCAATATCGTAAGACACATTTTCAACACATTGCCTGCCGGGGGCAAAATTCGTTCTCGGACCGACAATACCGGCTTCCGGAAAGCTTTCCACGCATGCTATCATTCGATTCAGCCAACCCGGCGTGACAACGACGTCATTATTCAGCAGAACAATATAAGCGCCCGCGGCAGCGGCAATTCCCTGATTGTTTCCCGCGGCGAATCCACGATTTTCCTTATTCCTGATTATTCTAATTCCTTGGCATCCGCCATCTCTTTTCTGTCCTCCCTTCTCTGTCTTCTGTCCTCTGTTATCTGCCATCGCTCGTCTTTTTTTAGACTCCAAATACTCCACAGTTCCGTCAGTAGAAGCATTATCAACCACAATTAATTCAAAAGGCACATCCGTATACCGAAATATGCTTCCAATGCATTTTTTTGTGAATTCTAGCTGGTTATGGGTAAGAATTACGATGGATGTTAATTTTGTATCTGATTTACATCGGGAGTTTGGCTTAAACCAATCCATTCCCCAGAGTTCCATCGATGAGGGGACTTGCCCTTTTCCGTACATTTTTTCCAGTTTAACATATAAGGCATCCTGGCTTTCTTGGGTCAGCCGCTCCACCTTACTGGAAGATTCAGTTTTAAAGCTTGCCTGACCCTTATGATAAATGAAGGTGTCCGTTGCAACGAGCAATTTGTAACCATTTTTTCGCAGTCTCAGAGAATATTCAAGATCATCGCTTCCAAGAAACAAGGTTTCATCCAGCATGCCGATTTTATCTACAACATCCTTTTTGATCATCATGCAAAAACCAATTAATAACTTGGTCTCGACAACCTTTCCCCTGTTCCACTGATATAATTTTTCGGCAAGATTGTTGATATCAATATTTCCGGTCAAATCTTCTTGTTTGTAGATTTCATATTTTTGAAGTCCTGCAACATAATTCGAAACAGGGCCTACGGCACCAACACCTTCCTTGAAGTGGGATTGTAATTTTGCATCCCATCCTTTGGTGACCATAGTATCGGGATTAAGTAAAACTATAAACTCTCCTCTTGCTTCCCTAATTCCTTGATTGCATGCTGTTGAAAAGCCTTTATTATAAGAATTAAAAATAACTTTTGCGTTTTTCAGTGTTCTTAGATATTCTTGTGTCCCGTCCAAAGATACATTATCTACAACAACAATTTCATATGAAAGCAATGTATTATTTATTATACTGTCTATACATTTATTGATGTCATGCAGTGAGTTATAGCAAACAATGATAATGCTGGTTTTAATTGGGGATCTATTTGGAAGAGAAACATATTTGAAAGAACCATCCTGTTCTACAATCAGCTTCATCCCGTCCTGGTCCAAATAATAGTTGTCATCCTGCACGATACTTTTTGACCACTTTCCCATTAAAAGTCGTCGGTTATAGTTCATCTCATCCTGTCGGCCTTCACTTTGACCTTCAAAATGAATCAATACGCTTCTTGGAGTATAAACTACACGTTTATTTATTTTTCTGACTTTTAAACATAGATCAATATCTTCACATCCGTTTATATATCGTTCATCAAACCCACCCACATCAAAATAACATTTTCTCTCAATTAACATGCAGGCCGCAGTGACAATTTGAAAATCTCTCTGCTTATTAGCTCCTTCAATTTTATCAGGGCAGCCTCGATAGAGATGATAAGGTAGACCATTGGAAGAAATTACGACTCCGGCATGCTGGATTGTGCCATCTGGAAAAAGAAGCTTGCTTCCAACAACTCCAATGCCTTCATCGCTTTCGATCACTCTTAACATCTCAACTAACCATCCTGGTAGAGGTATAATATCGTTGTTTAAAAAAACCAGATACTTGCCTGAAGCCGCTCTTGCCCCTTGATTGCAGGCCTTTGCAAACCCGAGATTCTCGACATTTGTGATAGTCGTTACCTTGGTTTTAAGATTTTTCATAAATTCTTTTGTTCCGTCCGTCGAGGCATTATCAACAACAATAAGTTCATAAAGATCATCAGGAGTATTTGCAAGAAGGGTTTCAAGGCATTGCCTGGTGTATTTGATTTGGTTGAAAACAGGAATGATAATGGAAACCTTTCTACTTCCCAATCTTCCAGATGCTTTGATTTTAATAGCTTTTTCTAAGTCTTGGATGTGTTTCTGTTGTGTTTTAATGATTTCTAAATTACCCCCGACATATCCTTCATAACGCCGATAAATTATTTTCATCGTTTTTAGAAAGTCAGTCAGCAGTCTGCCTGTTGTGCTGGAACCGTCTTGTCTCGTTCTATATTCAGAGGTAACCGTCTTGATGTGATTGAAATCATATTGTCTTGAAAGTTTTATAAACATATCCCAGTCGTTATGGGTAATCAAAGTTTCGTCGAAAAGACCTACTACATCAAGGCAAGATCGTTCATGCATAAGACATTGAACAGGAGAAATGTTTTGGCATAAAAGCAACTCTCTCGAAAAATCAACAGAATATGGTATTTCCTTACGGACTGTTTCATAAGAATCGCCTTTTGGAACCTGGATGGCTCTATAAGCATCAGCATAGGCAACTTTGTAATCACTGGATGTTAAACAATTCACAAGAATTTCCAAGTGATTGGGATAGAATATGTCATCGTCGTCAATATAAGCGATATACTTACCCCTGGCCAGCTTAATTCCTGTATTTCTTGCGGCTGCCGACCCCCTGTTTTTTGCGTGCTTAACATAGGTAATGTTTTGATACTTATTAAGAGATGTCACAATATTTTCAACATCTATTCCCGCGTCGTTCACTACAATTATTTCGAACTTTTGATATGTTTGATCTAAAATGCTGTTTATAGTATCGGGAAGCATATCAGGTCTGTTGTATGTTGGAACAATAACCGAAACCATCGGATCGTTTTTTGTTATATCTTGTTCTGAAGGGCAATTTCTGTCTTGCTTAATTCTGGTAGCCTTTTTATCTGTTTGATTGGCATTGCAGGATATTGTTTTGTTGTTTATTGATTTTCGACTCCACAAATCCATACTCATTTCTTCCAGTATATTTTTGAACTGATCGAATCTATTTCTTATGTTGAAATGTTTAAATATATATGTTTTAGCATTTTCTCTTATTTTGTCATATTTTGCCGTATTACTGAGAACCTCATCCAGAACATCAAAAAAATTGTCT
>CAYTJI010000012.1:0-13692 GCA_964438065.1 uncultured Desulfobacteraceae bacterium
AGGATCGGTTTCCTGGCCACTCTGAAAATTACCAATAACGAAGTGGACGCCAGTATTACGGATTTTTCCGCCCGTCTGACTTTTTATGACCCGGAACAGTCCGAACCCGGAAATCCATATGATGCTTCCGGTCTGTTTTTTGTCCAGCCACCGGAAGTGGAAGGCATTACCGCCATCGATGGCACAGGAATCATCCGTCCCGGCGAGACAGCAACCATTTCGTGGTTCATCATACCCAAGGTAGCTGCCGGTGGCACCACTCCCGACGGGAGGCAATATCACGTCGGTGCCGAACTGGGGGGCTCAATTTACGCCCAGCGGATCGCCCCGGAAATTTTGAAGGTTATTCCGGATGTTATCTGGGTATTACCCGAACCGCAACTGGAAATCACCTATTTTCAGCCCCGCGATGTGGACGGGGATGATCCCTCAACTCCGGACATTGTCGAAGCCCCGATCCCTTTTACCCTGGGTGTCCTTGTCAAAAATACCGGTTACGGATGGGCGACCAATGTCCGCATTGAATCTCGACAACCGAGGATTGTGTCCAATGAGCAAAGTCTGTTGATCATCCCCCAGCTCCTGGGCGCCAGGATCGATGATGAGCCAACCGAGCCGTCCCTGACCCTGTATCTCGGAAACATTGCTCCCGGTAAATGCCGCAAAGGCGCCTGGGACATGATGACCACGATGTCAGGAGAATTCATTGAATTCAACGCCACCTACACCCACGCCTCTGACCTCGGTGGCCGGGACACATCCGTCATATCGGACATGAATGCCTATTTTATCGTTCATGAAGTCAAAAACGACCAGCCGGGCAGGGACGACTTGCTCGATTTCCTGGCCGACACCGTGGACGATGAGGAAATGCTGCCGGATACACTTTTTGAGAGTGACTGTTTCACATCGCCGGTCAACCGTCTGGATACCGTTGAGCGCCTTGATTACAACGACCTCACGGCACGGATTCGTGCCGTGGCAGACAAAGAAAACTGGGCCTTCATTCGTCTGGATGACCCGGCGCAGGCCAAATATGACATTGATCGCGTTGTTCGATCGGACGGCAAGATTTTGAATCCGAACAATTACTGGACCAATATCCGCTATCGAAAATCGGACAACGCGAAACTGACATTCCTGAACATCTTCGATTTCGTTTCCCTGGGTACCTATGAATACACTGTTACCTACAAAGAGCCAGGTTCGGATACGGAACCGCCGGTGACATTCCTCCGGTTCAGCGGGGCGGTCCAAGAACAGGATGGCAAGTACTATGTACTCCCCGAAACCCGGATGTTCTTCACGGTCGAGGACGCCGGCCCGGCAAACACCCTGCGAAAACTGGACACCGAAGCCGACTTCATCCCGGCCCTGCCTTTCAGCATTTCCGTTCCCGGCGAACACACACTTCTTTATTATTCCGTTGATGCCGCCGGAAACGCGGAAGTTCAAAAGACCGCGGATATCATCGTGTCCGACACCTATCCGGAGATAACAAACCTCGTATCCGACACGGACAGAATTTTTATTGCCGGGGATACCGTGTCCGTGCGGCCGGGCGCCGTGAGAGTATCTTTTGACGCGACATCCTCTTCGCCCGGTCTTAATGCAGAAGCGGACGTCTACCAGGGGGTATATGCCTTTCCGACGGTGAGCGGCGTACCCTCATCACCAACCCCTGTAACGGACGCTACAATTACCGTGGGCGGGGAAAATGTGGATTATTACAAATATCGTCTGAACGACGGCCTGTGGAGTGATGAGTTCTCCGTATCCACAGCCATTTCCCTGACCGGTCTGAACGGAACGGTACACCTGTCCGTCAAAGGCCGGAATCAATACGGGGAATATCACAGCGATGAAGAGGCCGTGACGGTTTCGTGGCTTGTGGATGCAGGGGCCCCCGCCATTGCCATTACCGGGATGCCTGAGACGCCGAGCCGTGACTTCAGTGCAACGTTCAGCGTTTCGGGAACCAACTACTACTGCTACCGTGTCGACTCGGGTGCATATCGCCCTGACACGGGTCCGGGCGCGGCCATCACACTGACTCATCTGATGGACGGGCTGCATTCCGTTGAAGTCCTCAGCCGGGCCGATGCGGGGGAGGCCTGCCCTGCGGATGATATGGGAACAATCGTGCACTGGACCATCGATCATTCATATGGTCTGGAATTTCCCCCGGAATCACGGGTGCGTCATGAAAATATCGGGCAGCTTGGCGGCGGACCGGCAGCATTTGTCTGGGATGGAAAGGATGACAGCGGAGCCGCCGTCCCACCCGGCTGGTACACGATAAAGCTGACGGTTCACGATGGTCTCGGCCGATCAGGCAGTGCCGTGCGCCTAGTCCGGATGGGAGGCATGCTGGCTGATGCGAAATCGCTGTCTCAAGTCCTCAATGCCGGGCAAAAGGAAGCCCACGCCTTTGGGAGATGGGTGGTCTGGCAGGATCAGAGAAGCGGCAACTGGGACATCTACGCCATGGACCTGAGTGACGAAGCGGCAACTCCGACTGTGGTCAGAGAAAACAATCTGAACCAGGAAAGACCCCGGACCGACGGCACCTATGTGGTCTGGGAGGACAGGCAGGCGGACGGGACCTGGGATATCTGGGCAAAAAAACTGAACGGGACGGATCCGGCCTTTGCTGTCACGCAGACCCCAGATGCCGAGGAGAGAAAGCCGGCTGTTTACTGGCCATGGGTTATCTATGAAACCAGACCCGTTACTGATCCGAGCGCCCCTTGGCAGCTCAAGGCCTACAATGCCCGCACCGACACTTTCGAAATGATTGACCCCACGACCCAGGATCAACTGGACCCGTGCATATACAGGCAGAGGGTCGTCTGGCAGGATTTCAGGGATGCCGGATCCGGAGAAATATACCTTAAAGACCTGAAAACGGGCATTGTCCGTCGAATCACGACTCATCCCGGGGGGCAGTACTATCCGGCAATCTATGGGCCGTGGATTGTGTGGGCGGACAATCGAAACAGCCAGTTCGATCTGTACGGATACCACCTGTTGCGGGGTACTGAGATTCAACTCACCAATACGCCGGAAGATGAAACCCGGCCACGCATCAATGGAGACTGGGTCGTCTACTCAGAAGATTCATCCGGTGAAATGAACACGGACCTGCGCATGCTGTCGCTTTCCAATCTTGCGACTGTCCAGTTGACGAAGGACGGATCACAAAAAGAAAAGCCGAGTCTGGCTTCCGGAAAACTCGTGTGGACCGACATTGTCAGCGGTGTCAGGCAGACCATGATCGGGAAACTACCCGACCTGCATCTGGTGTTCAACAACGAAAATATGGTTCCTGTCACAGAGGGTATGGTTTCCAACCTCCAGGACGCATATAGCCTCCTGGCGTTATGGCATCGGGAGGCGGGCGTCACTGCTGTCACAAGGTACACGAGCCTGGTTCCAACGGTTGAATCCGACACCGCAACCTGGCAAAACGGTCAACCTGCAGGGAACAACTTTACCCTCACGGCAGGAACTTTCCTCTGCGCGCGGTTTGATCAGGGACGTATCCTCGATCTCGGTCAGGGGACCTGTCCGTCCCTGGACCTTTCAGCCGGTGTGAACGTCTTCGGTTACCCCTGTTTCCCCGACCAGTATTCGGCATACAACCTGGTTCGGGAGATCGGCAGCGACAACATTGCAGCCGTGCGGGTACTGGATTCCAACACCGGAAGATGGCGGGTGGTTTCTGTTTTAAATGACCGGATCACCGGAGAAAACTTCATAATTCCAAGAATCGCCGTGTTAATGATCGACATGAAAACATCCATCCATTCATGGAAGCCGGGAGAATAACGGTATGAAGAATTTACGCAATGTCCTGATCGTCTTTTCTGTTCTGGCAGTGATGCCGGCACCCTGTTTCGGAATAACTGCCGACACGTTGAAAAATATCCTGGATCAGGGGATACGTGTGACCCTTATCGACATAAGGAACAGTCGGGACTATTCATCCGGACATATCCCCAATGCGATCAATATCCCCGCCAGAATCATCGGGATGAAACGCCTTCCTCCATTGGGGAAAACCATTGTATACGGGGACGGCATTGATACAGAACAAACACTCGAAGCCGTCCGTACCCTGAATGCGAAACCGGGTATTCAGGCGGAGATGCTTGAAGGCGGATTTCCTGCATGGAACGCACGAAAATATACCAGAACCGGTGAACTGGGCGTCACAAGAGAAAAATTCCAGTACATCACCTATCAAAGACTGAAGGCAGCCGCAGTCAATGACTCTGGCGTCACCCTGGTGGACTTGCGCGGCCCGGATGAAGAAGGAAAAGACGGGAAGCAGCAGAAAACCCCATCGGAGACGCGGCCATCTTCTTGTGACAAGCTCTCGGATATTTCGATCCATTTCCCGGGTCTGAAAATCATCACTCCCGAACACGGCTACAGGCTGCGGGGTGGTGATCCCGACCACGTTTCCAGCCTGACTGCTGCTGTTGTCAGACAGGGCAGACAGGACGGCGTTTATGTGTTGATTGATTGCGGGGACGGGAAAGCCGAACAGGCCGCGCGTCGATTACATGCGGCAGGCATCAGGAACGTCGCCATACTGGTCGGTGGAGAGAGCAGCATACAACGATCCGGTCAGCCGGGATTTAAAACGGAAGTCAGAAGGAATTCATTTTGAAATCACTGTTATGTTCAGGCCTGGCTGCCATTGCGCTTTTCTCTTTTGTGCTTGTCCGGCAGCAGTATCACCAACGGCAGACAGGGCTCAGTAAAATCGAAACAGCCGATTTATCTCAACCGCCCGCACGCTCAAACACGTCTGTCTCTATCCCTTCAGAAAGGGTCGCCGGGCGCATAAAAGCACTGAACGGGTTCTCGTGGCATTATGGTTATGACATCGGTCTTAAAGACGACAAAGTGGTTATCCAGGTAAGAATCAACCTCCTCCCCGGCGAAGGGGTTTCAAAACCTGACATCGAGAGGGTCGAACCGTCCTGGGAGAGGGGCATTGAGCGAATATGGAGCGACAAATTTTCGTTGGAGACAAGTTCCGGGAAAAAGTACCCGGTCGTTATCGATGTCACTTTCAGGGGGCCGGAATTCCATCATGATGTGATTGTGCGGCCGGGTTCAGGGGGTACGGACGAACTCAACTGGAACCTGCTTGACACATCCGAACGCGTGGCACACGAGTTCGGGCACATGATAGGGTTGTTCGACGAATATGACAAAGGTGCGTTAGCGCCGCAAAATCCATTGATTGATTCCGGGAGCATCATGACCTCCGATCCAGGCCAGGGAGTCATGGCCCGTGAACGTCACTTTGAGCCATTTCGAAGATGGTTTGTCCGGAAGACCATGATGAGCAATGTGAGGATTATCCATGAACAAGCAACATATGAATAACACACAAAGAGATCTTGTCCGGTCCATTGTCTTTGCTGTCGCACTGCTGTTGATGACAGCGGTTTCCGCATCGGCTGACCTTGTCATTGTCGAGGTGCAGACGGTGGACGTAACGCCATCGGGGTTTTCCGTCATCTGGAAGGCTTCCGACTCGGCCACCCCTCAGACCGGTGTCACGGCGACGCCCGGGATAGCCGTTTTCTCCGACGCCGCGGGAACAGCGGAAATTACTTCAGAACTTGAGATCACAGCGCTTCCGTTGTACGGCGGAAATCCGGGGACCGTTGATGCCTACGAAAGAGAAGAAGGGATCGAAGAGCTTCGGACCCTTGCTGAAAATGCCGGATTGATGAAGATAGGGGTTCACGGCTGTGTTCCTCGAACCACGTACTATTTCCAGATTACATCAGAAGACACCAGTGGAAATGTCGCCCGTTGGCCGGAAGCAGGGCTCCTCGCAGTGACCACTATGGATGCAAACGCATTTGTCGCGGATTCAAGACAGATACTGGTATCCCTGTTTGACGACACAGGGCCACTGGATTCCCAGCCATCTTTATTGACCGCGTCGTGCAACGAGACACTGAATCCCGTTTCATCCTATGCGGGAGACGGGGCGGCTGGGAATCAGGCTTATTTGAACCTGAGCAACCTGTTCGACGCAGACAGAATCAACTGGACCCCTACGGGTCTGAAAATCGTCACCCTTGAGATAAGAATGCCCGGGAACGAACCGGTTCAAAGAAATTTGGCCGTTTTCTTTTCGGACATATTCCATGTGTCCGCCGTCAGCAACGTTGAGATCAATATGGATGAGCCCGCAGACATCACTGCCCCGCTTGTTCAACCCTCTCCAGCAGGGGGTCAATACGACACGCCCCAGACTGTGATCCTTTCGGCTGATGAACCGGCCTACATTTTCTACACAACAGATGGCAGTGACCCAACGCTCACCTCTGATCTGTACACAGACCCCATTCAGGTTGACGCGACCGCGACGATCAAATTCCTGGCCGTGGACATGTCCGGCAATCAAAGTGATCCCCAATCAGCACTGTATACGATCATCTCTAACCAGCCTCCAGAAATACCTTCATCGCCGGTTCCGGGTGACGGGGACACGGCGGTTTCCGTCCGAACGGTTCTCCAATGGCAGGACAGCGACCCTGATCCGGCGGATTCGCTGACTTATGATGTCTACCTGGGCACCAGCGATACCCATATGGCCGGAATTTGTGAGGCCCGGACCGTGCCGTCATGTGTGCCTGAGGGGCTCGAGTTCAACACGACCTATTACCGGCAGGTCATGGCAAAGGACGCTCATGGCGTTGAAACCGCCGGACCCGTCTGGCACTTCACAACATTCGCCTACGATGGGGACGCGGACGGAGACGGTCTGAACAACGGGGATGAGATCGCCGCGGGCACGGATCCCTTCAACTGGGATACCGACAGGGACGGCTACGGGGATGGTGAAGAAGTTGGTGTGGGCACCGATCCCCTGAACAGGAACGTCCGGCCCCCGTACTCCCCGGGATTCGGTGACCTGGACGGAGACGGGGACATCGACGCCATGGACCTGGCCCTGTTTTCTTCCGCCATGGGATCCGGTGAAGGGGAAGCCGCATATCTGCCAACAGCGGATTTCAACAATGACGGCGTCGTGGATAAAGCTGATCTGGATCTGTTCTGCCGGGTCTTCGGCTACACCTTTCACCCGGCATACGACCCGTCAGCCGATTTTGACCAGGATGGGGACGTGGACGCAGCGGATCTCTCCATGCTCGTGTCGGCCTTCGGCTCGCAGGAGGCCGACCCGGCCTCGGCTTATGATGCCACGATCGACCTCAATGGAGACGGACAGATAGACCGGTGGGATCTGGCCCTGTTCTCGATGGCATACGGTTTTCCGGCAGATTAAAAAACGCCCGGTCCGGCGGTTGAAACAAGAGAAGGCCAAGCCTGAGGGCGGGCAGGCGGGATCCGGTTCTGCAGACGAATCGAGTCGAACATCCCGGACGACAGGCGGGGGAAACGCCCCCGGCACAGGCCACGGGCGCCTGTACGGGCCGGGCTCTGCCAGGGGCAATGCCTTTGTCCGTTCCAAGTCTCCCGGCCTGCTTATTCCAAGGCGTTACGGACGTGGGATGCCTACCCCCTCCCTGTTCTCCCCGCAAAAAAACGCGGGGAGCCAGGGGGTCCCCCATCCATAACACCTTGGAATAAGGAAGGCCTCCCGCCAGTCACAGACAAAGGCATTGCCCCTGGCAGAGCCCGGCCCGTACAAGGTGCCCGTGGCCGAAAGCAAAACGCGTGTCACGCCCGACAGGCACAGCAGGGCAAGGTGTTGAATCCTACCGGGCCGATGTCAACATCCGCCGTCGCTGCCTTGCCAGGGCCCGTTTATCCGCCACCATGTCCGACTCATCCACGATTTCTCTGCCCAGGATCTCCTCAAGGATGTCTTCCAGGGAAATCAAGCCGGACATGCCCCCGTACTCGTCCAACACGACAAACAGGTGCTGACGCAGGCTCAGAAACTCCATGAGGACCCGGTTGAGTGTAGCGGCTTCGGCCACAAAATGCACCGGCCGCATCAGTTCCGTCAGCCGCATGTCTTTTTTGCCCTCAGACAGGGCGATCAGCAATTCCTTTGTGAGGACAATGCCCACCACATCCTCTATATCCTGATCGTATACGGGAAACCGGCTGTGCTCCCATTTCCGGATCATCCGGCTGGTCTCCTCCAGCGTCAGATGTTCGCTGAGAAGAAAGGCAACGGTCCTGGGTGTCATCACGTCCTTGACCTTTTTCTGCTGCAACGTCAGGATCCTTTCAATAATCTCCTCCTGGTACGGTTTAATCCCCCCTGTCCGGAGACTCAACCGGGCCATGACCCGGATCTCCTCGGCCGTGACCGATTCCTCTCTTTTTCCCCGGGCGATGGTGCGGGTCAGAAGCCCGCTCAGCCAAATGACCGGCGCCATGACCCAGACCAGTCCCTTCAAGGCATACGCAACCGGAGGAATCAGTCTCCTTCCATAGACGACACCAACCGTCTTGGGGATGATTTCGGAAAAAACCAGGATCGTCAGCGTAAAGAACCCCGCGAACCAGCCCAGGCACTCATGACCGAAAACAACGGCGGCCGCTGATCCGGCAACTGCTGCGCCGGCGGTGTTGGCGATCGTGTTCAGGGACAGCACGGCAGAGATGGGCCGCTCCACATGAAGCCTCATGTCCTTGAAAATCTTTCCGGAAGTTTTTCCCGCCTGGTCAAGGGCCTCAATATGCCGCAACGGCACGGAATAAAGAACCGCTTCAAACAAAGAACACGCGGCGGAAACAATAACGGCAAACCCGACGGCAAGCACCAGTTCTGTCATCGGTCTCCCAACCTCCTTACATCCCGGGGTCTGTTTATATTAATGAAGGATCCGAGATCCGGATCAAACCGCCGGATCTCCTCCTCTTCGACATACCGGACAGGCACCTGGTCGAAGACACGCAGGGTCTGATACTGGCCCGCGTCGATCAGTTTCCTGACGACATCCAGACATTTCCTGGAGTAAAGCGCATGGAGTGCTTCAACCATTCCGGATATCCTCGGCACAACAACATCGAAACCCGCACGGCAGTCCAGGATATACCGAATCAGTTCCGGTTTCAGGAAGGGCATGTCGCATGCGACAAAAAAGGCCGCCTCATCCGCAATCACGGACAGCCCCGTATAGACCCCGCCTATCGGACCCAGCCCATGGATCAAGTCCGCATGCATGGGCAAGCCGAGATACGCATATTCGTCAGGGGTATTTGTAATGAGAATGATGTTGCGAAAAACAGCCCGCATCACCCTGACGACCCTGTCGATCAGGCACACCCCGCCGATCTTCACGAAGGCCTTGTTCCGCCCGTACCGGCTGCTCTTTCCGCCGGCCAGGATAACCCCGGTGACCCCCGGGGGAACGGGATCAGGGGTTTTGTCAGAAACCTTTGATACGTCGCGCATGGCTGTATATTCGATTGGTGTCTTTTGCCAGATCCAGGAGGGTGATGTTGTAGAATTTGGCTGCCTCCACAGCCTTTGAGGTAGGACGGGACTTGGCTATGAACACCGGAAACCCGGCTCGTGCCGTCTTGAGAATCATTTCAAGACTTGCCCTGCCGCTCGAAAACAAGGCCTTGTCGTGACGCGCCATTCCATCTGCCAGGGTTGCGCCGATCACCTTGTCCACAGCGTTGTGCCGCCCCATGTCTTCGCTTTTCATCACCGGATTCCCGTCACCGTCAAAAAGAATGGCCGCATGAGCCCCGCCTGTCTTCTGATACAGGGGTTGAAACTCCGTCATCCTCCTGATGATGTCTTTCAACACATCCATGGAAAACCGGGACGGACTTTTCACACGTGCCAGGCCGTTTTCAAGAGAGAAACAACCGTCTTTGCCGCAGATACCGCAACTGGAATAGGAAACTCTCCTTCCCGTTCCCGTACCGGTCCCCTGACATGACTTTATGGAAGGGATCGTCACCCTGGCTTCGATGACTTCCTCACGGTTCCGGCTCCGTACTGCGGAGATTTCACACGCTTCGATATCCGTCACCGCACGGATCATGCCTTCCGTAAAGAGGAAACCGTAAACCAGTTCCCGTGTCATCCGCGGCGTAAACATGATAAGGACTTCGCTGTGTCCGTTGATTATAATCTCCAGAGGCATTTCCATGAGCAAATCGGTCCTGCCGGGAAGGATCTTTCCATCCCGGTATGTGTAGGAACGAAAACTTTTGAAACTGTCAAGGGATTCCATCTCACATCATCATGTACGGCTGTGGTTTTGAAAAAACTCGGTCCGATTTGTTGACAAGAGGCCTGAAACGGATATAATAATACATTCTGATTCGATCAGGTGGGAACGAGATCCCGGGGGGAAAGAAAAAGCCCGTCTGCATCTCGGTCTGACACACCATTTTCAACATGCCCGGAGAGCCTGGAACCGCACCGATTTCTGCCCGTGCTCCGGTCGGTAATTCACCCCCCCATTTGTGCCTGGGGGACAATCGGTCGGAAGGACCTGTTTTCAAAGGTCTCAACGGTCCATGAAGAACCAAACAAGAGACCCTTGAAAAATGACCGATTTTGTGCCAAACCAAGTCGAAGACCCCGGACTCTGAACGGGGGAAGGCAGGCCACGCACAGGCAGGCGCCGGGTGGGGGCAAAAGTGGCCTTTAACCTAAAACCTGCATAAACTATTTTCAAAAACCCAAGACTTTATGGCCGCATTCGAATTGATGCGTGTCATGCAAGCACAACTTTCCCATAACTCGCTAATATTAGTTTATGCAGGTTTTAGGTCTAAAAGGTCTCGACAAGCAAAGTCCAGGATAACACGGGCCGGCCCCATGGCCGGGAAAGGAGCATCTTGAGCCGAAAAGATCTCATACAGTTAGAGGGTCTGATCACCAAAGTGCTGGGCGGCGGCACCATGGAAATCAAATGTGACAATGACATTGTCATACGGGGCGTCCTGTCCGGACGAATGAAAAAACACCGAATCAAGGTCATGGTAGGGGACCGGGTCCAGGTCAGCGTATCCCCTTACGACACGACTCACGGGCTGATCACCTACCGGTTCTGAGGACTCGCGTTCGGATCCAGATGCTTACCGATTTCTCCCTGACAGGCGGAAAATATCGCCATCGCGCCCCTTCCCGAATCCCTGTTAGTCCCTCTCACAGAGCTCTACCAGCACACCGTTGGTTTCTTTGGGATGGATAAAGGCGATCATGGCCCCCCCGGCCCCTTTCCGAGGGGTCTGATCGATCAGACGCACACCCTTTGCCTTCAATTCCTCAAGTGCTTCTTCAATGTTCTCCACACGAAACGCGATATGCTGGACCCCCTCTCCCTTGCTGTTTATGAATTTGGCTACGGGCCCGTCCGGTTCGGTGGACTCGAGCAATTCGACTTCGCTGTCCGTTATGGGGATAAAAGCAACATTTACTTTCTGCTCGGCTACGGTTTCAATATCCTGGATCTCCAAACCGAGAATATCCGTGTAAAACTTACCCGCCTGCGCAATCTCCCGAACGGCAATGCCGATGTGATCAATGTGTTTGATTTTCATGACTTCCTCCCTTGATATTTTCGCATAAGAGTTTATTTTTCAGACGATATCGAAAAACACACCCCCTCACTATGCTGTCTCCGACAGCCTCAGTGGGGGGCGGAAAACAAACAGGCGCTTGATATCACATTAAAATTTCAATCAGAAGAATTACATTAGAGGAACAAGTACTCAAGACCTCTGAAAAAACACCACTTTTGCCCCGATCAGAGTCCGGGATGTTCGACTTGGTTTGGCACAAAATCGGTCATTTTTCAAAGGTCTCTACTTCTGATGCTAAAAAATATTGTAATTTTATTCCTCCCCCTATAAATACTGACGGGGAGAAATCCCCGACGATTTTTCGTCGGGTTCCACCCTGTACATTTCATGTTTCCATAAATTTTTAAAAATACGGGTTTCAAGGTTCTCGACACCGTTTTCATCTGAACCGTAAACGATTTTTTAATATCATAATCATCCGGTTAAATCTAAGGGTTTTTGTCATGAAAAACGATCCTTTTATCCCTTCCCCGTCAAATCCGTCCGAGCGGAGTCAGGCCCGGGACTCCTACGGCGAACTGGAAGCCTCGGAACTGTACTGTCCGCAATGCGGCCGAGCGGTTCCGGTTCGCAAATTCCTCCTTCTGGTCCTCCCCGACGGGGACAGGTATGAATACCGCTGCCGGTTCTGCGGCACGAAAGTCGGCATGAAGACCAGCCATTCCGGTCAGTTCTACCAGGTCCTGAAAGGCCGGCCCTATTAATCGGACAGGGGGGAAGATTCCTCTGACATCCCGGAAAGTCCCCGGCGACCCGTGACACGGCTGTCTCATACAGAGGCGGCACACCCGTAAGCCACTCCGTGGGCACGGCGGCCGTCCGCTTTTTGTTCTGATTATGCTTTCCGGGCTACCGGCCTGTCCATACCGCTATCGAAATCGTTCGAACGACCGGACCAACGGAATATCGATGAAAAACAAAAGTGGATGGAAAGATTTCACCCAAAATATGCCGTACCTTGTCGTGTTTCTCGTCACAGCGCTGCGAATTCCAGCGACAGCCCCGGCTTATGCGGGTAATGTCGACAACCAGAACAACTACAGCGCCGAATGGGTGAGGACGTTAAACCGGAACGCCGCGACCGACAGCGCAGATGCCGCAGCCTACAATCCGGCCGGGACCGTCAGGATGAGGGACGGTCTTTATCTGAACCTAACCGGCCAGTATGTCTATAAAAAATACAGACACGAACTGAACGGCACAGAATACGAATCCGATACCCCGTCCTACCTGCCCGGTGTGTTCGGCGTTTATAAAAACGGCAGATGGGCGGCATTTGCGACCTATACCATCGCCTGCGGCGGGGGAAAGGTGGAATACGACACCGGGACCGCAACAACAGCGACGATAGCCCGATGGCTGGGTCTGGGAAATGCGGACCAGTTCCTCCAAGCCGATTCGTATTATCATACCGTCACGCTCGGGGGTGCCTGCGCGCTGAACGGCAGGCTTTCCGTATCCCTGGGCATCCGGTTTGTCGACGCCGAACTGCAAAAAAAGGCATTTGCCGGGCCATACCACCTGGACTATAAAGAGACCGATCATGGATGGGGGGCCGTTCTGGGGCTGGACTTCTCTCCCGCAGACAAAGTGAATATTGGTCTTAGATATGAAACCCGTACGCGCCTGAACCTCAGGACCCGGGTCAGGAGGGATGATCTCGGTCTCCTGACGAACCGGTCAAAGAGGCGGAGGGACTTGCCCGCCGTTGTCGGACTGGGCATGGCATATCGCATCAGTTCGAGACTGCGGACAGAGACGAATCTCACCTATTACATGAACGAAAGCGCACACTGGGATGACAACCCGCTGTCAATGCCTGCAGACGAGTCGAAAAAGTCAGACGGCTACGATCTGGGCATCGCGTTCGAGTATGCGTTCAGCCCGGGGATGAAGGCAAGCGCAGGATACATGTTCACGGACACCGGCCTTGACCCGGACGACATGTGCATCGAAGCGCCCGAGCTGAATGCCCACACCCTCTGCGGCGGTCTGGGCCTTCAGATTATTCCCGGTCTGGATATCAATTTCGGGATGGCGAAGGTGTTCTATGTGGGAGAGACCACGTCTTACGGATTGGAACTGGACAAGGATATCTATCTTTTCGCACTGGGTATTCAG
>CAYTJI010000013.1:0-13528 GCA_964438065.1 uncultured Desulfobacteraceae bacterium
TAATAATAATCTCTTTTTTTAAGACGTCCAATATGTGGACGATATCGAATATCCCCTGGCATAGACCCCCTGCTTTACCTCCAGATGCCATACTTCGCATAAAAACTCCTGCATCATTTCCGACATCCCCCGACATCCTGATTCGGTCACCAAGCAAGGCGCCACCCGTGAAAATAGAGGAAGGGTCAATTGCTATAATTCCGACCTGTATCCCTTGTTGAACAAGATGCTTCGCCAATTTTCCGACGAGCGTGCTTTTTCCTGCACCGGGCGGACCGGTAAGTCCTATTAAATAAGCATTCCTCCTATATGGATAAATCTTGCTCATTACAATATCACGCTGAGGGCCTCCTTCTTCAACCAGAGTAATAAGCCTGGCCGCTGCTCTTGTCGAGCCTTGCAACAGTTCCGATACCTGCTGTTCCACGCTTCTAATGAGTGCGGCCATCACCGATCTCCTTCGTAACCATGTAGCTTTTAATAGTATCAGCCACATCCTGCAAAGTTCCTACTCCCGGCATGAAAACATGTTTTACCCCCATTTCCAAAAGGCGTTCTTTTTCTTGTCTATTAATCGTCCCTCCGGTCACCAGAACAACATCCTCCATCTGATATTTTTTGATCAAATTTATCAGTTTAGCAGTATCCTGCATTAATCCGGAACCGTAAAAACATAAGGCTATTACACGAACATCTTCTTCTCCTGCAGCCTTTGCAACCTCATCAATCAGAAAATACCGTAAAAAAATCACCTCCATCCCGGCTTCCTTAAGCAGATGCGCCAGATATCTTACACTCAACTCATGGGCATCCTGATCACTTTTGGCTATTATAACCCTTTTTGCCTCCATCCCTTCCCATTCCATTTTTGCCTCCTCTATCCGGAGAAATATCCGTAACCGAACACATCCCGAAGTATTCGATGCATCTCCCCATTGGTAGCGCCGGCCCTCGCCGCTTCCACCAGCGTCGGCATCAACTCGCCGCAAGAACCCGGCCATTCGCCATCAATGCGGGAAGCGGCATCTTTCACCTTTTCCAAGGCTGTTTCCACCTTTGTATTGTCTCGGTTTTGTCGATACGCCTTTACATTACGAATCGCTTTCTCTTCCGCCTCGGGCGGGCGGCGATAACTTTTTACTTTGGGTTCCCGTTCGACCTGGTTCTTGTTCACGCCCACCTTTACTTTCTGCCCGGTCTGCAATCTCCGAAACCGCCTTGCTCCCTCACGCTCCACCTCTCTTCTAAGCCAGCCGGATTCCCAACATTTTAAATATCCTCCCAATTTCTCGATCTGTCCCAGAATGTTATATATTTCTTCTTCCATCCTTGCCGTTAACCATTCCACATAATAGGAACCACCCAGTGGATCCGTAACATAGGGGATATCCGTTTCATCATTAAGTATTTGATAAGTGCGTACGCACACCTGTACGGCATCTTCAGTAGGAATGCCTATGGCCTCGTCATAGGATGAAATCCACATTCCTTCCACATCCCCCATCATTCCCGCCATGGCCATAATCGTCAGCCGAATGATGTTATTATGGATTTCCTGCGCCGTCAGCTCAAAACCGGATGTTTGAGCGTTCAACGCCTTGTAAGTCAGCGCCCGGGTAGTTTGACACCCAAATCGTTCTTTGAAGATTTTAGCCCAAATTCTGCGCGTGGCGCGCAATTTTGCTATTTCTTCAAAAAAATTCATACCAATATGGGGATGAGCCCAAATTCTTGAAACCACTTCTTCAGGATCAATCCCGGCTTTCCGACATTCCTCCACTGTCGCTATGGTATGCGCCAGATTAAAGGCAACCTCCATTGCCGGAGGAGCGCCGGCCTCTCCCACATTATATCCATCCATAAGTGCAGGAAAAGAATTCGGCGCATTTTCAATATGCCACTTTATAAATTCAACAGAAAGCTTGAGAGCGCTGCGGGGAGGAAAGGCAATTGAATCCCAAAACCACTGATGGTGAAACAAATTGCAAGCCACATGAAAAAGCTTATCCAGACTTTCTTGCCTTTCATCGATAATATAAGCCGCCAGCAGGGCGGTAACCGGCAGGACGGCATCAAAGGCTATCAACGTCGTAAAGGTTTTTTCCAGGGAAAGTGATTGAAAGTAAACGGCAAGATCTTCTACTGTACTTATAGAGACCCCGCATTCTCCCACTTTTCCCGTTGCAGCGGGATCGTCAGGGTCCAGACCTCGCTGCGACGGGAGATCCATGGCAATCACTGCAGTCACCTGTCCTCCCTTCCAATTGCTGCCAAGCCTTTGTAACCATTCCCGTCTCTGCCGGGTCTCTTCAGCCGTGCATAATCCGTACCCTTGATTCATATACATAGGTTCGATTTGGTAATGAAGCGGATAATTCCCTCGAGTATAGGGATACTGCCCCGGCAACTTCAGGGTGTCCTCAACATCCAGTCGGGCCATATCGGAGGGCGTATATACAGGTTTTATTTCAATACCGGATGAATTGGTAAAACCTGTTTCGGAATAATTTTCTTCCATGGCGTCAACCTGCTTTTGCCATTGTTCTTCTGATTGACGGATTTTTTTCAATACATTACTGTCAAACATGGCTTTTCCTCCTCCCCTTTTCAAAGGCCATAAAGCAGAAATTGAGCCTTTTATATCCCAATGATAACTATCTTTTTAGCTTATATCCCGCCTTCACCCTGTCCCAAACTTCACCGGTTTCTTCCAACTCTCTCAGCTTGTATTTCTGTATACGGCCGGTTGGGGTCTTGGGAAGTTCCCGGGTTGTTAACTGGATAAACCGGGGAACCATGAAGTAAGCCATCCGCTCCTCGCACCAGGCCATTAAATCTTCATAAGAAAAGTCTTGGCCTTCTTTTAATCTGATAATGGCCTTAATTTCTTCCTCCAGATCCCTATACTTGACCGCGATTACAGCAACCTCGGCAACGGCAGGATGGGAGATGATGGCGGATTCAACTTCAAAAGAAGAAATATTCTCACCCTTACACCTCAGGTAATCTTTTTTCCTGTCAACAAAATAGAAATGACCTTCTTCGTCCTTCCTGGCCATGTCTCCGGTGTGAAACCACAGATTCCTGAATGCTTCCAACGTCTTTTCAGGCATATTAATGTATTCAAGCATCATGGAAAAAGGCCTGGCAGGCCGACAGATGATTTCACCCGATTGCCCCGTCGGCACCTCGTTATCATTTTCGTCCACCAGTTTCACCTCGTAACGATCTTTGTTTTCTTTTCCCATGCCGACTGCCTGATCCCACTTCCCCTGTTTTTTTAAGTTGTCCATTTCGGCAATATCAAGAGATGTGATATAATTAGCCTCCGTCATGCCAAAATATCCCAGATAAACCTTTAAATTAAATCTCTTTTCAAACTTTTGCGCCATATCACCGGATATCGGCCCCATCCAGGCGATCCTGACCGAGTTATCAGCGTCATCTTTTTTAGGCGGTTGGTTGTAGATATAATTTATCATTGCCGCTCCGGGGAAACAAAATGCCGTGGCCTTGTACTGGTTTATTTCATCCCAGAATCGGCTCGCGCTGAACCTTTCCGCCAGGACAAAGGAACCCCCTACCAGCAAGCTGGCCATAATCGTAAAGAACCTGATGTTTATATGATACAGGGGAAGATTGCTGTAAATAATGTCGTCCTGGGTAAAACCCAGACAGTCAATGATGTCACAGGCATAATAATAAAGCGCCTGGTGGGGTAAAACAGCTCCTTTGGACGGCCCCGTAGTCCCTGATGTGTAAATAATCATCAGGGGATCAGAAGGCTTGAGGCCGTCCGCACTCACGTCTGCGAAATCTTTATCGCGGATAAGCTCTTCCAGCGTGATCATCTCAAATTTCAAGTCACTTTGCGGGGCTTCCCCTGAAGGGCAAAATACCACAATCTTTTCAAGGCTAACCAGATCGTCCTGGATGAGTGCCAGTCTCTCCAAAAACTGCTCATGGATAAGCATTACTCTGGCGTCGCAGATATTGATCACATGCTTGAGGAGTTCCCCTTTATAGGCAGTGTTTATGGGTGCGTCTATGGCGCCTAATTTGGCGAGCCCGAACCAATGGAATATAAATTCGGGTGTGTTGGGAAGCATGGCGACGACACAGTCTCCCTTTTTTATCCCCAATGACTGATAAGCCGCGGCCATTTGGTTCGCTTTTTTTTCTACTTGTCCGTAAGTAAAGGCATGATCCTTGAAATGGCAAAAAGGCTTGTCCCTCAACTTTTTTGCCTGATCCGTCAGTATGTGCCCGAACAACCTTTCCTCAAATGGATATGCCATGTTCTTATTTCCTCCCGGTTCAGTTACGCATAACTTTGGTCATTTTTCACGAGCCCTTAGTCCCCCTCCAGAAATGAGGATTTTTGCCCAAGATCACGGGCGTGCGAAAAAAGATAACCGCCACGATTAAATACGCTGCGCTGTCACTGTGGTTAATTTAACGGGACAGGGGCATATGGTTGATATTCCGAGGATTATTTTTTTCGCACAACGCGGATATTGGGCAAAAGGGCCGTTTATGTATGGACACTAAATAGCAATTAGCGCCGAATGTTACCGTTTTCGCATGGAACTATCCATCCAGGCGGCATTCAGGCATTATGGGATCTCCCGGAATAACAACATCCACGTTAAGCAGGACGGCACATTTCGGACAATAAAACTCTCGATAAACACACCACTTATCATCATCCGGCCTCAGGGGTCCGATTTCGGACGGAATTACCTCCGCATTTAAGGCATGCTTTTTGTAATCTTGTTGAATGTCACAGAAGACATGCCCGCATTTGCGACACTCAATTTTATTCTCTTCATTGATCACAAGGTATTCAGTAAAAAACTTCGCCATCTTATTCCTCCCTTTTGCCTCTGCTAAGTCTCTGCTGCCTTATCTTTTCTCTCTGCTTTTCTGTTTTATCCCAATCGATCAAATAGCTATCCGGATCAAGGATCACGCCATATACATCCTTTGCGACCTCAATAGAGTGAATAAAACTCTCGACATCAACCTTGACCTTTTCCGGGTCCCTCTCCAGGGGGTCTCCGTAGCCACCCCCACCGGTTGTGTGGAACACACCTGTCGTACCCTCCGGCACTATTTTTCCATAGTATAAAGGCATTTTTTTCGCCCCTTTAATCTTCTGACATTCCTCAATGGTCCAGGGGATCCTGCCGTTTTCAAGCTCTTCTTTTACTGCTTCGCCATCTTCAAGCAATATCTGAATTCCCGAACTGGAAGGATATCCCCCCCAAATCCCCACACTTGTCGTTATCTTTTCTCCCATTCCGTGCTCACTGATATAAAGCTCAGGGGTATTGTGAACCATATGCGCAATTTCCATGCCGGCCCCGCCTCGATATTTCCCGGGACCCGCGCTGTCCATCCGGTGCTTTCTGAAAAGATACAGGATGGGTCCTGCGGCCTCGTAAGTTTCCACATCAGCGCAGTCAGACTCTGGCGTCATCTGGCACCCCCCGGTATCCACGCCGTCACGGTCATATCCCGCACCGCACCCACTGGCAAATGGGTCCATCAGCATGCTTCCGGTCCTGGTGCCATACTGATCCATTCCGCCATAACTCAACCAGCAAAGGCCCACTGACCAGGCGGCGGTAAGATCCCCGCGAAATTCATCCGTGATTGCCAGCATCTTACTGATACATATCCATGCCGCAGTGGTAATGGGAATTCCGGGTGAGGGGGGGCATTGCGCACAGGAAGCCGGGAACCGACAATTTACCATACTCCCCTCCGGAAAGATCGCTGTAACCGGCTTTGCCATTCCTTCATTCCACGGGACATCCCAAAAAAGCAACCCTGCCAAGGCGACATAAAGACTGCCCATAGCGCCATGCCAGGCACAATTCACAGACCCGCCTGTTTGATCTGATGTCCCGCTGTAATCAAACGTGATATGATCGCCTTTTTTCGTCATCGTGCATTTTACGCGTTTTATTGCGTAATCAAATCCATCGTGATCGACAAAAATCTCCTGGGACCAAACGCCGTCCGGCAGCTTCTCAACCTTTTTACGGGCCAGTATCTCGCTTTCCTCGATCAACCGGTCAAACATGGCAAGGACCACGTCTTTACCGTATCGATTGATTAATTCAAGAAAACCGCTTTCAATGGCGTAACATGAGGCATTCCTGGCTTTGGTATCCAGGATAATCATGCCGGGCGCTCGGGTCGCCCTTTCAAGATAGCGAAGCGCATCTTGTCTTAAAACCCTTTTTTCCACAATTTTAAGACCTGGAATGGAAAAACCCTCGTGGAATACCTCAGTGGCATCACCGGGCATGCCCCCCGGTTGAATCGCGCCGATCTCAGCAGTATGCACAAGCCCTGAAGCCCAGGCAACCAATTCCCCGTCATAGAAAATAGGCTGGATCGAAGCGATGTCATTCGTGTGAATACCGCCGAGATAGGGATCGTTAAAAAAGAAGATATCGCCTTCGTTGATCCCCGGATTCTCGGAATAATTATCAATAAGATATCTTATTTCGTCAGCGACCCCTGAAATATGGAGGAATACACCGGCGGAAGTCAGTACAATGTCTCCGTTGGCCTTGTAAATCGCCGTCATGGTTTCCTTGGCTTCAGTGGCCACAGGGGATCCGGATACCCGCGCCATGGCATAACGGCCTTCTTGAAGGATTGAGAAAAGCCTGTGTCTCAATATTTCATAGGTAATAGCATCCAAATTTTCTTTCGCTCCCATATCGATAGACTCCTTTACACCCTTAAATAACGATATTCATATATTCATCAATCCTCGCCACCTGTTCAGGAAGAATTACAACCGTGGTTGTCGGGACCTCTATCACTGCCGGCCCCTCGATGATGTTGCCTGCCTCCAGCCGGGTCATATCATAAATATTGGTCGGGACAAAACCTCCCGCCCCTCGAAAAAATACATCTCGCTTTTCACGGACTGCGTGGGAACTGTCTGCACCTTTTAAGGCATTCTTTCTGATCTTGGGCTTATTCAGCAGACCCACGGCCTCGACCTCAAAGGAAACAATATCGATGCCGCCCTCCCGATATCCAGTATCCTTTCCATAAATCTGTTCATAGCGCTTCTCAAAATCATCACTTAACAATTGCATGTCCTCATCCGTATATTTCTTTCTTTTAACCGGCACCCTCAGCTCATGAACCTGCATCCCATATCTCATTTTTACAGTCCGTTCCAATACGATCCGCTCCTTTTCAAAACCGGCCAGATTTAATTTATTTAACAGCGTGTTCTCAAGTTCTCCAAATATGGAATCCACCTCTTTGGGGTCTACCGGAAAACGAAATCGCTTGGAAATCTCGGTCGTATGGATCACGTCGGATGTTACAATTCCAAAAGCAGAAAAGACAGAAGACATGGGAAACATCACCACACTTTTCGCCTTGTTCTCGGGACCGTAGGTCGCTGCATGGGTAGGTCCGCCTCCGCCAAATGCAAACACGGAAAAGTCACGGGGATCATACCCCCTCTCAATCATCGCCGACCTTATGAGGTCCACCATATGTTCATTCTGGATGTCATAAATCCCTGCCGCCGTCTCAACAGCATCAAGACCTATTTCCTTGCCCAGATTTTTAATGGCAGTGACTGCGGCCTCTTTATCCAGCTTCATTTTCCCGCCAAGAAAATAGTCCGGATCAATATAGCCCAGAACCACATCAGCATCCGTAACGGTGGGAATGGTCCCGCCCCTTCCATAGCAAACAGGCCCGGGCTCGGCGCCGGCGCTCTGGGGACCTACTTTCAATGTCCTTGTATTTTCATCGACCCATGCGGTGCTGCCCCCGCCAGCGCCGATGGTGACGATATCTATCGTCGGCAGCAGCACACGAAATCTGCCGACATAGGGCTCCTTGGCAAAGATCCTTTCACGATGAGGGATCACGCTGACGTCAAAACTTGTTCCACCGACATCTGTGGAGATAACATTTTCAATCCCCAGCAAATCGGCCCAATAACGTGCGGCAATTACGCCTCCGGCAGGACCGGACACTGCCGTAAAAACCGGCTTTACATCATCCACGTCTACGACGCCGCCGTAAGACTGCATAATCATAATGGACCTCTTATAGCCCTCATCGGCCAGCCTCTCTTTCAGAGAATCAAAGTATACCCGCGTAAGGGGACCCACAAACGCATCAATTGCAGTTGTGTTGCTTCGCGCATATTCATGAATGCCGGGAACAAGTTCGCACGAGATCGCGACATAAATCGACGGATACATCTCCTTTATGATCTGTTTAATCCTCTGTTCATGCTCCTTGTGGGCAAAGGACCATAGCAGGCAGACTCCGATTGATTCCACTTTCTCGTTTTCAACCAGATCCCGGATCATCTCCCTAAGCTCTTCTTCCTGAAGCGGCACAACGACCTTTCCAAAACAGTCAACCCTTTCACTTACCCCTTTAATCCTCTTTCTCGGAACCAGTGGGACCGGTTTGTTCGCTGTGCTTTCATGCCGGATATCCATCTCCAGCAGACCGTCCACTCTACCCTTGCCCCGTTGGATATACAGCGTGTCCTCAAATCCCTTTGTGGTAATAAAGCCTATTCTCATGCCCTGCCGGGTAATGGTCGCATTGGTCGCTACAGTGGTGCCGTGACTGAACAGTTGGGCATTGCTTAACAACTCTTTCCTCGTTATTCCCATTTCCTTAGCCACAACCTCGAGCGAATTCAATATGCCCTTTGAAAAATCAGAAGGGGTAGACGGCGATTTTCCGATTGTAATATCCCCCTGATCGTCCATCACAACACAATCCGTAAATGTCCCGCCGGTATCTACCCCCACAAGATATTTTTTACTTTTTTCATTAATCCCCATTACAGTTTCTCCTTGTCTCCTCCGAACTCGCACAGCAATGACTTGATATTTTCGGCGCTCAACTTCAGCCCATTTTTGCGCGAGCCCCTAATAAGTATGATTTATTTCATTCACATTTTTGTTATGGACCGCGGAACGACAATTATCCCATGCGGCTTTCCGTCTCATACTGCCGTGTACCCCATATCGACCACAAGGGTATGACCCGTCATATAATCAGAGGCTTGACTTGCCATATATACAATCGTGCCGTTAAGATCATCGGCATCGCCGATTTTCCCTAAGGGAATGGACGCTTCAGCCATCCTGACAAACTGAGGATCATCATACGCGCCATCCCCAAGTCCCGACCGGAAAAAAGCAGGAGCCAAACAGTTGGCGGTAATCCCCGCATCAGCGTATTCAAGGGCCAGCTCCCTGGTCAGATTAACAATGGCTGCCTTCGTCGCGTTATACGCCGGCACGGGAATAATACTGGCGGATCCTACCAACCCCCAAATAGAGGCGACATTAATAATCTTCCCTTTTTTATGCACTGTCATGACCTTCAGGGCCTCCTTGCAAAACAAAAAAACACCTCTCAAGTTTACAGAAACCACCTTGTCCCAATCTTCCACGGAAAGCAGATGAACAGGATTGGGCTGATGTGCCATGCCGGCGTTATTGACCAGGATATCGAGTCCACCCAGCTCAGAGACCGTCCTTTCCACCGCCGAACGTACATCCTTCTCTTCGGAAACATCTCCCCTGATCGAAATCCCTTTACGTCCTGCCTTTTCCACATCATCAACTGTCTCTTTGCTCGCTCCACGTGAAAAACAGGCCACATCAGCACCCGCTTCAGCCAGACCTACGGCAAATGCGCGTCCCAATCCTGTCCTTCCCCCTGTGACAAGCGCGACCTTTCCCTTCAATGAAAATTGCTCCAGTACTCCCATTCTATCACCTCCAGTTTCGTTGGTTATAAGAGACTTCCGTCTGTTTAATCGACACCAGCAGCAGAACTGGCGGCAGGATGAACGCGCCTAAAAGGATCCGTTGAATTCTCTGGTTTTAGAAAGGATTTACATACTTCACCGGATTCCACTACCAGGTTCCATCCTCCGCCCCGTAAGGGCCTACCCCCCGACAGGATGAAACCGGGAAAACACAATCCGCCTCCGGCGAGGGCTTTTACTATGTATCGCATAAAATTGTCAGCGCTATCGGAACATGGCCCTGATGTCTGCGCCATCCCCTAAACGCGGACCCAGTCTTTGTCCCGGCTTCCGGACGGGGTAACCGATCTTGTTAATCCTGTATATCCTGTCTAACATATCCACGCCACTTTTTCCGGAAATTGCGGAGCCTTTTCAATTCTAACCGGTAGTCGCGGTCGGTCGTTTATGATTTAGCCCTTCCGAATATCCCGATACCACAATTAAAATATCCGATCATCCCGCCCACATTATGGGTCAGCCCTAAATCAACCTTTTTCAATTGCCTTGGCCCCGCCTTCCCCTGCAATTGCTTATATACTTCATAGACCATCCTCAACCCGGTTGCTGAAAGCGGATGCCCGAAACACTTCAATCCCCCGTCCGTGTTTACCGGCAGACCCCCATCCAAAGAAAAAAACCCGTCTTCCAGGTCTTGCACGGCCTTCCCTTCGGGACTCAATCCCAGGTCTTCATAAATCATCAGTTCATGGATTGTGAAGCAATCATGGACTTCCGCCATGTCGATCTCTTCCCTCGGATTTTTTATCCCCGCCTCTTCGTAAGCCGCTTTTGCACATTCCACTGTCTCAGGCACAGAAGAAAAATCATATTCACTGCTGATAAGTTCCTGTCCAGCCCCGTTTGCTACCGCCAGGGCCTTTATTAAAACATAATCTTTCCTGAAATCCCCGGCTTTATCAGCCCGGGTAATTATTGCAGCCGCAGCGCCGTCACTCATCCCACAGCTATCGAATAAACCAAGAGGGGAACAAACCATCGGCGCATTTAAAACCTGTTCCTCTGTTATTTTTCTTTTTAAATGCCCCTTTGGCGACAAAAGACCGTTATCATGGTTTTTTACGGCTATTTTGGCTAATATTTTCTTTCCCTCTTCAAAGCTCAAATTTTGGTTGTAGAAATATCTTTGTGCCAGCAGGGCAAAAAAATTGACCGGGGGCATATCCCATTCGGTTTTTCCCGTAACCAGACTTCCGGTCGTATATTGTGGAAACCCCCCTGAATAGTCCTTTAATTTTTCCACGCCGCATACCAGCGCAATGTTACATTTATTGGCCGCGACCGCATAACATGCGTTCCTCAACCCGTCAGTCCCCGTAGCGCAAAAATTCTCCACCCGTGTAACAGGTATATAATCCAGTTTCAAAGGACTCGATAAAGCAGCCCCCGTGCTCCCCGACATAACGCTGCCGAACCAGGCCCCATCAACATCTCCAGGTTCAATCCCCGCATCCTTGAAGGCCTCAAAGCAGGCGTCAACAATCAGATCATCAACGCCCTTATCCCAGAGTTCCCCGAACTGCGTACAACCCATACCTATTATTGCAACCTGATCCTTTATACTTTTCATCAACACTCCTCCTTGATTAACCCCTCGGCGGGATTCCTTTCCAGCAGTAAATATGGATACCTTCTCTGAATGCCATCTTTCTGAAACTCATCTCAATATCCATACCTATTTTAATGTCGTCAGGATCCACATCCGTCAGATAGCATAATATCCGTCCCCCTCCGTCAAAATCAAGGACACCATTGATCACCGGCGAAGTAATCTGGTTTGCCATCTGGTCTACGGAGAAGCTGAATAATTTCGCTTTTTTGTCGCTCAATCTGATATCATCCCAATTGTCTTTGCCATGACAATTAGGGCATACTCGCTGGCGAGGGTGACACACGGTTCCGCACGTCTTACATTTACTGCCGTAAAATCGCAGCATTTGATCGCTTTCACGCCACTGTGAAGTCGTTGAAACGCTCCCCAACGGAAAAGGCAGCCTATCCCAGGGAATTATATTTTTCCATTTTAGATACGTGTGATAGCTATCGATGACCGTCTTGGAGTCGGCATATGTCTTCAGCGTTTTTTTACCTTTATTTGGGTCCGCCCCGCTAGTGACATTAAAGATAAAGGCGTCGCAGCCGTTTCCATACGCAGCCATCAGAATCCTGTCGCCTGCATTTGCCTCTTCAAGCGCAGCGGTCAATAATATAAGCGGGTATGCCGTTCCGGTATCCCCGATATCGGCCATAAGAGATCCCTGCAGTTGTTTCTCAGGATTAAAACCCAATTTCCTTGCCAACTCGACTTGTCGTCTGGCATCAGGAACCGCAAATATCACACGCGCGAAGTCCTTGGGCGCCAGTCCTGACTTTTCCATCAGTTTTGCCACTGCTTTTCCGGTCACCGTCAGATAGCCATGCGTTGCGATAAACCTTTTATCCCCGGACCGGACAAATTTGTCATTTTCAGTGCGCCATGAATCCATTATCCCATCATACACGGTGCAAGAGCCTTCTATGCGCACGGATTCCCCGGAACCGCCCACCAGGAATGCAGCGGCTCCCTCCCCCAGTGTCCGCTCCGGACCGGATCCGGGTTTTCCAAGACGCGTGTCCGATGCAGTGACCAACACATTCCTTGCCGATCCGCTGTTGACCATATCCATGGCCAGTTTCAAAGAAGACGCCCCTGACCTGACCGAATTCGTCATATCAAAAACCGCTATGTCCGATGGCGTATCCAGGGCGCCTGCAACGGTTACCGCATTTGATCTTTCCACATAAGGACACGTTGTCGAAGCAAAAAATAAAGCGTCCACTGCTTCCGGTCCTGTTTCAAGCAAACAGTTTCTTCCCGCTGCAACCGCCATGGTAACACTGTCTTCATCAAAACCGGCAACAGCCTTTTCTGCTGTTAATCCCCCATGGATTAATCCCAGGTTCAATCTCCATAAAGGGATATATGCAGAATATGATACTATCCCAGCCATTTAATTCTCCTTACGAGGTCGATCGCCTCACATTAATATCCAGACTGTGACCTGTCTGTCTACTCCGGCATTTCCATTTTGCTCCTGGAGATTACCACCTTTGAGCTAAATAGTGTCCATCCGGAAATGAGTCCCGCCATGGCGGGATTTTACATAAATTACATAAAAAGTTATGAAATATTTCTTAATGCCGAATTAAAAGCAAGGCACACCCTTCTCTCTCGCAATCCTCACCGACTCAGGCTCCGGCCACCACTTCTCCACACCCAGGTCTTCCACTACGGCGTCGGCCGCCAAGTAGCCTGACGCCAAAAGAACCGTGCCGCCGGGATAGGTACAGGCTCCGCCCATGTATAACTGTTTTATTGGAGAGCGGTGTTGAGAACACTCAAAGTTCGGACGCATAAAACCCATCTGTAACGGGTGATATTGTCCTTGTTTAATAGAGCCCTTAACCATATCATTAAATTTGTGTTCAATATCCAGAGGACTGGAAACATAACTCTTTCTGATTACCTCATCTGTCAGGTTGGGAAAATACTTCCTTGCCTTGTCGATCACCTTTGCCGCAACTTCTTCCCTGAACTTAAATGACTCCCAACTTTGACCATCTTTAAGATCAAAAGGCACCTGTTGTTGGAGAATGGCGGTATGTGTTCCGGGAACCCGCACCTGTGAT
>CAYTJI010000014.1:0-13297 GCA_964438065.1 uncultured Desulfobacteraceae bacterium
CATGGTATATCCCGGCCGCCGCAGTTCGGATTACGAAAACTCCACCCAGATTCGACGGGCCTTTGCCATTGTGAATGTTCTTCTGGGAAACTGGGACCGCCCGGGCGGGCTGTTGCCCCCGACGAGCGTAAAACTGGGGTCCATTTCGTATGATGCCCCATTTTATGAAAACAACCCCGATGACCGTGTGGATATGGAAAGATCTCTAATGATGTTTGACGAAGCCGGATCATTCAAGCACGCCAGAGACGCGGTCATCGAAGGGAAGCCTTATCCGGTGAAAGGCTGGTTTATTTACAAATCAAACCCCATGCAAACAGGGGCCAATCGTCGAAAAACCTTGAAAATGATTCACAAGCTCGATTTTATGATCGACGTCGATGTCACCATGAGCGATACGGCATGGATGGCCGACCTGGTCCTCCCGGCCCCCAGTTACCTGGAAAGGATGGATCCTGTCTCCGGCGCCCACAGTTCCTGTTCCTGCAACTGTCTGGTCACACGGGATCCGGTGGTTCCTCCCCTTTACGAGTCAAAATCGGTTTTCTGGATCGTCAAAGAACTGGCCAACCGTCTGGATCTCGGTGAATTTTTTGATTTTACCATGGAAGAATTCAGGAAGGCCCAACTGAAAGCATTCCCCGATGCCGAAAAAACCATGAAAGAAAAAGGCGGCTATAACGTCAAGACAGAAGCATACGGGACATATGAAGGGAAAGACTTCAAGACACCATCCAAGAAGATCGAGCTTTATCCCAGTCGGTATGTAGATGCCGGTATCGATCCCCTGCCGGTATACACGCCACCCAAAAGAGTCCCGCGCGGCAAATTCAGGCTGGTCGTGGGCCGAAATGCGTATACCACTCACGGCTCTTCGCAGAACAACACGCTTCTCCATGAACTTCTGCCCGTCAATCATCTGTGGATCAACGCAAAATCTGCGGCCAGACTTGGAATTAAAACCGGGGACCGGGTCAGGGTGGCCAGCAGGGTCGGAAGCGGCCGGATCCCGGTAAAGATTACTGAAGGCATCCGGGAAGATACCGTGTATATGGAAAGCGGTTTCGGGCCGTTGTCAAAAGGGCTCCGGAATATTTACGGTGTGGGACTGTGCATCGCTGAAATACTTGAGGATTATAATGATGAAATCACGGGCAACATGGCTATGCACGAAACAATGGTAACCGTTCGGAAAGGTTAAAGGCAACATCATGAAAATATCGGGAAGAAAAAAATATGCAATGATCATTGATTCATCCAAATGTATTGACTGCAAGGCATGTATGATTGCCTGCAAGGTGGAAAACCGCATTCCTGCCGGATTCTGGCGGAACTGGATCCGCCACTTTGACGACATTGATGAACACCGGTGGTATTTTCAACCCGGCCAATGTATGCAATGTGATGATCCTTCCTGTGTGGCAGCGTGCCCGGTCGGTGCCACATTTAAAGGCGAAGACGGCATTGTGGTAATCGATCCCCTGAAGTGCGTAGGATGCGGCAACTGTGTTACAGCATGTCCTTATGGCGCCCGCTATCGCAATCCGGATAAACATATTGCAGACAAATGCGATTTCTGCCGGCATCGCCTCGCTCGGGGGCAGAGCCCTGCCTGTGTGGAAACCTGTCCTACAAAAGCCAGAATATTCGGGGATCTCAGTGATCCCGCAAGCCGGGTCAGTCGAATAGTGGAAAAACAGGACCTGGTGCAGATTGTCGATCCACTGGTCAATACGGAACCGAATATATTTTACGTGAAAGGGACACTGCCCCTGGGCTGGGCAAAAGAGCCGACGCTGCCGGGAGGCGTTCACATGCCGCGGGATTTTTGGAAAGAAGCCTGAGCACAGGCATACGCTTCCATTAAGTGAGGCGAATTCTTCAACAGCCTGATGAAATTTGAAGGTTTTGAGAATGGATTAAACAGTTTTCCCGGAAAAGAAGTCCGGACGGGAACCGGAGAATAGATGAACGGTGGTATTTGCCGACTCTTTACAAGCAACTTCGTGACGCAAAAGAATTAAGGAGGGAAGCTCATGTCTCATTTTAATGGATATTTCAGATCGAGGGCTGTTGTGCCGTTTATTTTTCTCTTATCTATATTTTTTTCCCCGCCGGCCTATTCGAATGAAGTGCAGGCGCTCAAGGATCAGATCAAGTTGATGAACGAACAACTCAAGGCCATGCAGGAACGGCTCGAAAAACTTGAGCAGACCAACCAGAAAAAAGAGGATGCCATCAACGATCTTAAAGATAAAACATCAATGATTGATGAACTGGATGAGCGTCTGAACCAGGCCGAACTCCATACGGCAACGGACAAAATCTCTTTCGGCGTTGATTTCAGGGTCCGGGCTGACAGCATTCACTACGAAGATTCCCTGGTGGCGCCGGCTTCGCTCATCGCAGGATTTTTTACGCCCGTGGCAAGTGGTGGCCTCAACGGTGCTACCCTTGCGCAGATTCAGGGGGCCATGGCCGGCATGCAGGGTGTCGGGGCCGACAAATTCGACGTAACAAACGATATCATGTTCACGAACCGCATCCGTCTGAACATGAAAGCAAAGGTAAACAAACATCTCACCTTTGCCGGAAGGCTTGCTTCATACAAGGTTTGGGGCGACAGTACGGGTGTTATGTATAACCACGGCAGCATGAATCAGGTCACAATGGACGGTAATACATCCAGTCTACCGCATGGGGATTCCCTGGTGGTTGAACGCGCCTATTTTAACCTCCATGATCAGATTGGAGAAGTCCCATTCAATCTCTCTCTTGGAAGACGCCCGTCCACGGAAGGTCCTCCACTGGAATACAGGAATTACAGTCTGGAGGGCGGATCTCCCCTGGCCAATGTTATTAACTGGCAGTTTGATGGCGGGTCCCTCACCTTTAATCTGGAAGATCTAACGGATATCCCGGGCGCTGAATTCAAGATGTGTTACGGCGTCGGGTTTGAAGGCGACTGGGGAAACAGCTACGCCATGATTAACCAACCGGACGTGGACGATGTCCACCTGGCCGGTTTCATCGTTACCCCTTACAATGATGACGTGACAAGCATCGTGTTGAATTATGCGCATGCGTGGGATATTACGGACGGCTTTACCGGGCTCACGGTCATGCCGTTTACGGTAAGCAAGGAGGACAGGGACGGCGACGGTACACCGGAATACTGGTTCTCGCAGAATGAAGGCGGCTTCAGCAGCCGCATACAGCCCTATACCTCGATCGGGGACTGGGATGCGGCCTCTCTCATCGTCAGGACCCAGATAGCCGACATCGACATGTTCGTAAGCGGCGCCCTGAGCCATACAGATCCTTCCAGGGTTTCCAAAAATCCGTATTACGAAATGATGGGGCAGGGTCTGCTGAGTTCCAACGGCAATCTTGAATCTCATACCGGTTATGCCTTCTGGGCCGGGGCACTTTTCCCGATGCCTTTGGATGGCAGGCTGGGCCTTGAATACAACTGGGGCTCCAAATACTGGTTCTCGTTCACAGGCGCTGAAGATACCCTGATTGCCAGCAAGGCCGCTGCAAGGGGAAGTGTGATAGAGGCCTATTACATCCAGCCGATTTATGATGACAATTTTTTCCTGCAGCTGGGCGGCCAGTACTACAATTACCGCTACACAGGCAGCGGAAACCCGCTGGGCAAACCGGTCAAAATCTCCGATGCAAATGCCCTGGATACCATGAATCAGGTCATTGACGAAGTCTGGGCCTTGTATCTGTCAACCACACTGCGGTTCTAACCTGTCTCATGCGGAGACATGAAAAACGGAAGATGGTAGCTGCTGACAACCACAATTTCGCCATACAGTGTCCTGAAGCGGGCTGAGGGAGAAATGAAAGAACAACTACGGAATTTTTACCACGCTGTTTTTGATAATGAATGGCCGACCTGGCTGGCCGGTATTCTGATTGCTGTCGTCGCCCTCATGATCTTCCTCTGGCAGAGCCCTTGGAATATTGCTGTGGGCTATGCCAACTGGGGGGACTGGTTCTACTATTTCACAGGCATGTATGACAAACGTCCGATGGTACCGTGGCTCCATCCGGTCGGTCTGTCGAATGCAGGCATTATTGTCGGCGCTTTTGTGTCCGCACTCATGGCGCGGCAGTTTAAGATCCGGCGGGCCCCCAAACTGGAATATGCCAAGGGGCTGGTCGGTGGACTCCTGATGGGGGCCGGCGCGGCCTTTTCCAAAGGGTGCAACGTAGGCGGTTTCTTTACCGCCGTGGCCATGCTGTCGGCCGGAGGCTTCGCCATGATGTTCGGCCTGGGAATAGGTGCCTGGATCGGGTTGCGTTACCTGCTCTGGGAAATGGAACATCTGCCCAGCCAGACGGCCTATTCACAGTCAAAAACCGGCGACGAAACCACTGGTTTTGACTGGCGCACAATACAACCCTGGGTTGGAACGGTTGTCACAGTCGGCGTGATTGCCGCGTTCTACGGTTACTCGTTTGTGGACAAGACACAGATAGGCGGCTGGCTTTTTTTCGGTTTCCTGATCGGGTTGATTATGCACCGGGCACGGTTCTGTTTTGTGCGTGCCTTCCGGTGCCCGCTCATGACCGGTGACGCGGGCACGGTAAAGGCCGTGACAATCAGTCTTATCATCTACATTGCCGGTGTCTCCGTCACCAAATGGGCCTATCTTCAGGAACCTGCCATGGGGACGTATCACCCCTTTTTCCTGGGCAGTTTTATCGGCGGCGTCATCTTCGGAATCGGAATGCTCCTTGCCGGCGGCTGCGCCAGCAGTACCCTCTGGCGGGTGGGAGAAGGGCAGACCAAGCTCATGGTGACTCTGGTAATGTTCGCACTCTCTAATTCGCAGATATCTTCATTTCTGCGGACCAGCGGACTGGGGGAAAAACTGGGACATGGTATATTTCTGCCGAACGCCCTGACCTGGCAAGTGACAATCCCCCTGATATTGTTCTTTTTCGTCGGGTGGCTTCTGCTCGCCGTCTGGAATGAAGAAACTGAAAAATTTGTCATATTTTAGTCCATCAACAAACCATATCATAATAAGGAGGACGGCATTTTCATGGAACTCGAAAATATTCAAGCGGATACCGTGTTGGACACTCGTGGCCTGACCTGCCCCATGCCCCTGCTCAAGACCAAAAAGGCGCTGAAAGGCATGAATCCCGGGCAGATTCTGGAAGTACTCGGCAACGACCCGGGATCTAAAAAAGACATCCCGGATTTTGCCAACAAAAAAGGCAATGAATTTATCGGCATGGTGGATTCCCCGGAAGGGCACACCAGGTATTTCATCAAAAAGGGGTAAAAACAAAAAATGAAAAAAGTCGCAGTGATTATCAAAGATCCGGATCAACAGTATGAAGGGCTTCGAACCAGTCTCGGTCTCCTGCTCGAATCCACAGAAGTTCAGATGTTTGTCCTTCATCATGAAATTGTAAACATGGACGAAGCCTATCACGATAACATGGAATTCCTGGATGAAATGGAGGGGGAAAGGTTCTCCAATCACCCGGCAAACGTGGAAAAATACGGCTTCCAGCATATTGATCTGGCAGACGTAGGGGATAAGATCAATGAGGCTGATATCATCATACCGTTTTAAGAGGGGATAAAATGAAATTGCTGAACATTTTTAGATCAGAACCCGATGATACCGTGAAAACGCTCTGCGAATCTCTTTCGGGGAAGAACCAGTGTGATGAAATCCGGTTATATGAAGGGGATGTTGACTGGGAAAAACTGGTGGATGATATTTTTTCCCACGACAAGGTCGTCTGCTGGTGGTAGTCCGGCCCACGGGTTTTCCATCCACGGCACCGTTCAAAAACCATTTGAAAGCAAGGAGTCAAAATTATGGCCGAGACACTGGGTATTCTTGTAAACAACGATAAGCATCTCGATTATGTCATCCAACTCGCCACCGCGGCCCAGACAAGGGGGAAGGATGTCCAGATATTTTTCACGGGCAAAGGGGTGCTTCTGACAATGGATCCTGATTTCAAAAACCTGGTCGGGAAAGCCAAGTTGTCCGTATGTGATGTCAGTTTCAGGGCCTATGGACTGCACGGCCGGGAAGATGAAGTCCCCGGTGTCGGATTCAAGGACTTTGCCACGCAGGCAAGGAACGCCGAGATGGTGGCAGAACTTGACAGGTATGTGGTTTTTTAAATTGAATTGTCCCGGCTCACCAAACAACTCTTCGTCAGCGAAGGTCAGAACGGATTGTGTGGGAATCCCACCGCAGGATTCTCACAGCCTGTTCTCATGAGCCGATTTCAACGCATCTTCCATCGTTTTCGGATAGGCTCCCGCCATTCCCAAACAACTGCCGGACCCGGGTCCGGATTTCCCTGCCCGGAATAACAAACAGAATGTAAACAGAAAGGCCTGGGCTTCACTCCAGGAGGAGATCTTTATATGGACACCAGAAAGGCCATCATGGCATTTTCTCAAAGCGAAAAGATCAAATCAGGGATTATCTGGCTCTCCAGCCTACTTGAATTGATGAGGAGTCTTTCCCCATCAGAAAAACAGGGCGGAGAAAAAATCGTCAGGACCTGCGCAGACATGGTCTTTCAGGAAATCCGGCTCGTCCGGAGCATTGCGGATGACAACCGGTGGGAAGAGGCCGAAAGATGCCTCGACCAGGCGGTTGTTATGATGGACTCCGGTGTTTCCGCCGAATCCATCATTCACCTGACACAGGCATTGAGTCAGGTGACCAGTATCGGGCAGCAAACCATGTCTTTTCTGCAGGACCAGGGTCTGCTTTAGAGACTTGCGCAAAAATTCGCATTTCCGGATCGGAAACTCACCCGTGCCCCGAATTTCATTTATGGATGGGCACTAGGGGTATAATTTCTTTCAACAAACCGTGCCATTTTCTCATAATCCCTTGCCCCCACGAGAAATCTGCCGTTGAAGGCCAGCGTTGGGATTATCCGCACCCGCATTTCCCTGGACCTCAGCCAATCCCTGTCAACATGCTTCTTAAAAGTGCGCTTTTTCAGCACGGTTTCCGCCTCTTCCGAAGGCAGACCCTCCCTTTCGACCAGTTCCACCAGGACAGAAATCCTGCCGATGTTTTTCCCGTCCACCAGGCATGCACGGAAAATAGCGTCATGGATTCGGTCTCCCACGCCCCTTGTTTCCGCCCATTTGCCCAGTTCCTGGGCCAGTCGGCTGTTGTAGGTTTTTTCCCGTTTGCCAAAGGGAAGATTTTCCTCTCTGGCCGTCTGCTCGAGGCGTTCCTGCACCTGAACGGGATCCACGCCCCGCTCTGAAAACAGCTTTTCCATTGTAATCCCCTCCTCCGGTGTATCCGGACGGAGGGGGAAAGCCACCCGCCGAATCTCGATTTCATAATTCTCTTTCAGTCGTTCAATACGGCCCGTAATGAAATAACACCACGGTCAGACATAATCGGAGAACACTTCCAGCACCGGATATTCACTCATATGGTTCCTCTGGCCAGGATTTTCAGATCCATTTTTTCCGTGCAGTTATCGACGGATTCGGGGATTGGGAAACACGCTCAACAGAAAGCAAAAATGCAAGAAACCCGCAAAATGGTGCCGGAGGTCGGAATCGAACCGACACGGACGCAAGGTCCACTGGATTTTGAGTCCAGCGCGTCTACCAGTTTCACCACTCCGGCATCCTGATACCCCCGTTTTATATGGAAGGTTTGATGTCATGTCAATATCATATTGACACATCCCGAGGTCTTTTGCTATGAACATTGGGGTAACTTGGTTGACTGGGTTTTCCTGATTGAAAGATCCTTTTTCAAAAATCTCAGGATACAAACTCACATTGATCGCAACGAATGGGGCTGTAGCTCAGATGGGAGAGCGCATGACTGGCAGTCATGAGGCCAGGGGTTCGATCCCCCTCAGCTCCACCAGCATTTTCGAGGGGTTAGGCATGATGGCATAACCCCTTTTTTCATGGAAGACCCCCATGAAAGCGATGATTTTGGCCGCCGGTTTCGGTACGAGGCTGATGCCCCTGACTTCGAACATACCCAAGCCCCTTGTGCCGGTCGGGAACATACCGGTAATCGACAGACTGATCCGGTATCTTAAGAGCCATGGTATCCGGAAAATCATTGTCAACGCGCACCATCATCACCAGCAGCTCGCCGATCACCTGACCGGAGAAAAATCATATGGAGTCGATATTGAAGTCCGGGTCGAGCCCCGGATACTCGGCACGGGCGGCGGGATTGAAAATACCAGAGATTTCTGGGATGCAGAGCCGTTTGTCGTTGTTAACGGCGACATTATAACAGACCTGGACCTCGGAAGTGTAATCGAAAAACATCTCAAATTTGGGAACCTGTCCACACTGGTCCTTCACGATTACCCCCCGTTCAACCAAATCCGCATCGACAACCACTTGAACCTCATTGATATATCAGCTGGAAATCAGCCCGGCCGGTTTGCTTTTACCGGAATCCATGTCATGGATCCGAAAATCCTCGATCATATCCCCCCAAGGCGGTACTCCGACATTATCGATTGCTACCGGTATCTGATCAAGGCGGGAGAACCGGTAAGGGCCTGTCTGGTCCATGGCCATTACTGGCGCGATATCGGATCCATTAAAAGTTACGTGCTCGCAAACAAGGCGTATACGAATGAAACACCGTTCCTGATGGCACCGGGATGCCGGATGCACGATTCGGCCGGGTTGAAAGATTGGGCAGTCATCGGTAAAAACGTTCAAATGGAAGAAAATGTGGAAATCAGACGATCCATCCTGTGGAATGATGCACGCATAAAAAGCGGAGTGAAAGTGGTTGACAGCATTGTTACATCCAAAGAAGTGAAGCGAGATTTGATCGGCGAAGTCTACTGAATCCCCACCAAGGTATCCGCCCACCCGATAGCGTCCAGATACAGTTCAGGAATTTTCTCGTTTTTCACCCGAATATTCCGCGCCAGTTCATAGATCTTTTCCCAGTTCCCGGTCTCAAAATAGGTGACAAGATTCAGAAAATCGGCCAATCGGCCATGGCCGTCGACCAGCGCCCCCTTAATCGCATCTGACAATGGCAATTTTTCCATGAGGCTCTCGATGCTGTCATCCATGATGGCATCAATGTGGGAAAAAAGGCCCAGGGTAAATAATTCCGAACCATCCACTGGGATGCGGCTGTTTTTTCCGAGCAGTTCACAGAGCCTTGCCCGGATAACGGATTCGCGAATCAGTTCCTCCGGCTTCTCCGAGGCCAGATCGGTCATGCCCACCAGAGATACAAATCGCCGAATCTCCTGCTCGCCCAGCATAACAATCGCATGTTTGATGGAAGAGATCTCCTGAACCCGCCTGAAATAGGCCGAGTTGATATACCTGAGGAGTTTGTAGGATATCGACACATCCTGGCGGATCAACTTCTCCAGTTCGTCAAAGCTGAAGCCCGGTTTGTTCGCCTCGGCAATGATCTGCAGGAGCGTAAGTCTGGACGGTGAGATATCCTTCCCTTTCAGTATCTGAGGCTTGCTGAAAAAGTAGCCCTGGAAATATTCGAAACCCATCTCAAGGGCCTGCTGAAATTCTTCATGGGTTTCTACCTTTTCAGCCAGCAAAGCGACCCCGTTGCCCGCAAACCGAACGACCAGATTCCTGATTTCGCTAAGAGGCATTGCAATGAAATCCACCTTGATAATTTTTGCCAGTGCGATCAGCGGTTCCAGTTCAGGCTTGTAAAAAAAGTCATCCAGGACCATCTTGTATCCCTTTTCGACAAGCTCCCTGCAGGCCTCAATGACCTCTCGTCCGGGCTCTACATCTTCCAGGACCTCTACCATGATCTTGTCCCGGGGAAACATCAGGGGAAGTCTTCTGATCAGCAATTCCTCCGTAAAATTGATCAGGGCTTTTTTCCCCCCGGTGATTTTTTCAATTCCGATGGAAAAAAAGCTGTTGGACAACAACTCCGATGTAGCCCTATCCCCATCTATTTCAGGAAACACATTGGTCATTCCGCCTCTGAAAAGAAGCTCATAACCGAATGTCCGCTTGTTTTTATCCAGCACGGGTTGCCGGGCGACGTAAACTTCCATACCTTATCATTCCTATGAATTTTGAACATAAAACGGTGCCAATTGGATACACCCCCTCCGGGAAACATGCGATGACAAAACAACGGAATCAGCATTCTTCAGCATTATATATCCTGGGATGAGATTTAGCCAACGGATTTACCGCTCAACAGAAATTTTGCTGTTCGCCTGTCTTCCAGACAACCGATTCGGTCTCCACGATGAAAACAAACCTCGACAAGCGGCATGGCCTGTTTTAGAAAATGACCCCCGGATTTGATAACTGTTTCCATCCATGAATGGCCTTTTTGCGGCCCTTCATAAATCAAAAAAATCTCGAATCTTCTGAACAGCGGAACGGATCATTGCGGATTCGCCACTTCTGGAAACCGTCAGCGCATCAAAGGCAGCGGGGGATTCCAAAGACACGCATACTGGCGTTATGACAAGACCATTTACTGTTTTATGGCTTTCATAATATAAAGCCTGGGCTCGTCTACAAACTCCATGATCCGGAAATCGAAAGGTTCAAGCAATTCCTTTGCCCGCGTTCGGTCCGGAAAATCATCCAGCGGGAAAGGTGCCTTGTCTCTGATCAGGCTGATAAACGATTTTCCCATGGGGTGGCTGATGATCAAACGGCCACCCGTCTTCATCATACGGCTGATATTTTCGAATGTCGATTGTTTGTCCACGATATTGGGATAGCAGGCGTTCATGAAAATCACATCCATGCACGCATCCGGAAGGGGCAGATTTCGCGCATCCGCCTGAATAGTCTCTGTGTAAGGGTACTGCTCCTTGAGGCGCAAAAGCATGGCAAGGGTAAGATCGCACGCATAAATCTTTTCCGGCTCATATTTCTTGATAATCGGCACAAGAATCCCTGTGCCCGTCCCCAGATCCAGAACCACATCTCCCCTCGTGATGTCACCGGCAGCCACTATTTTCTCAAGCCGTTCCGGAACCCCTTCGGGCAAGGGGGGGTCGAACAAATGGACCAGTTCCTGAAAAAACTTCCTCTGGAGACGATTGATCCTCTGGACCTCTTTTTCATCCGATGCTTTGTATTCTGTCATTTTGGGTCAGACGGCCTTCTCCGGTGATAACGCAATGACGTTATACCGGCCGCTATCAGGGAGGCAGACAAATACAATCATGGCCTCCGGAAAACAGGAATAACGAAAACAAACATTTTTCCCTTTCAAAGTCAAGTGGTTAACCGACTGCTGCGATGAATACGCCGTAGGCCTTTTCCCATTATCAAAAATAAACTGCAGGGAATCATTTCCAGGCCGCTGCTTCAGGTGGCTTTCTCTCGGGCAGAAAATGGTAACAGGATGGCGGATATCCCAGCATCACAGGGTAGTAATGTTGTGTGCCCTTCCGGAATGCCGACCGTTTCTTACAACGACGGCCGGGCAAAAAACGCGCTCCGGAGCAGGCCGGCTCAGCAGGTTACCAACAAATGGCTATCCCCGCCGGTTCCGGATAGCCGTTGTCATTCCGGAGCCGGAGGAAAACCATGGGGCATTCTTCAACACAAATACCCTCTTTTCCGCATTTGTCTTCGTCAATGGTAATCCATTTCATTTTTCCATCTCGTTTGACGTCCGGAACCATCTGAAAAATCTCGAAAAAGCCCGGGTCTGTCTCATCATGAAAACCAGATATTTGACTTTCATGAAGAATGATCAACTTTTCTTGACAGCGTCAAAATTGGCCTTATTTATTGGATAAAAGGTCCATCCATAATCAAGGGTTCCGACAAGACCGGACGGGGAGGCATGTCCGGAATCATCTGGATTCACAACTCCATAACCATGTCTCCCATCTCGTCTGCCATCAGCCAATTCCATGAACAGATACTGTTCTTCAGGGGAAAAACCATGCAGAACCACTATGGCATTTTGGGTGTCAGTAAAAACGCTGATCTGGATAAAATCAAGAAAGCCTATCGAACAGAAGTAAAAAAGCACCACCCGGATATCACCCGTGACCCCAAAAACAGGAAAAGATTTCTGGAAATTACTGAAGCCTACGAGACCCTGAGCGACGAAGCAAAGAGGCAGGAGTATGACGCTGAGCTGAGAAGGAAGCGTTTACCGCGCAGGAGCAAAAAATCCCCGGATAAATTTCATACCTGGACACATCGGCTGAACACCACTGAGCGTGTGTTTTTTGAAGGTTCCCTCCCCGGGTCCCCTTATTCAGACAGGCGCGCAATCACGTGGGATAATCTGTATCTTGAAGCGATACTCTCTCCCAGGGAAGCGGTTCAGGGAGGGTCTTACCATATCCGCATTCCCGTTCTGGAACCATGTCCCAGATGCGGGGAATACGGCGTGTTGGACAGTTTTCTCTGTCCATTCTGTAATGGTTATGGTACTGTCTGTCTGGAAAGGGAATTCCCACTGAATATCCCACCGAATGTTTCGCACGGCACGGAAATGAAATTATCCCTGACGGATTTCAGCTCGAAGAATATGTACGTAACTGTAGTCGTTTACATAGACCCAAATCTTGAAACCTTTTAACTGCAAAAATGGAGGAAAAAATGAAACTGTGGGACAGGATACAAAGAGGGATGGAAGCCGGTTTTGACGCTGCTTTGTCGGCAGTTCACGTGATCACAGAAAAGGCGGACGAGGGGATAGAGCTTACCCGACTGAGGCGTGAGAAGGCCAGGCTGGAAACACAGGTGACCCGTATGTTGGCGGAACTGGGAAACGCTGTATACGAAAAAATATCCGCAGAAAGGCTTGATGATATTACGGACAAACTGGGGATCAAAGCTCTTCTGGTAGAAATCGCAGAAAGCGACGCCCGCATGGCGAATATCGACCGAAGACTCAAGAAGGAGCTGAAGCACTCCGGACAAACGGAAGTCGGCGGCAATGAACTTGAGGATTCCTGAAGTCAGTAGCGCGATTCCGTTCATCCCGAATTACCACGGAACGGATCAATCTGCCCTGGAGCCGGAGTTTGTAAGCCGATCTCTTCGATAGAATTTGTGCAGTCATTCACCGGTGTGCCGGCATGACTGCACGGGCTCCGGGAAAAGGCGTCCGGATAAGGTCCGGTAACTAACATCTTTTTCGCTCTGAAGGATATACACAAAATACCCCATTCCTATCCTCGTCAGCACCAATAAAAAAGCCCGCCTCTAACAAAACGGGCTGTTTCTTGTATATGGCGGGGACGACGAGACTCGAACTCGCGACCTCCGGCGTGACAGGCCGGC
>CAYTJI010000015.1:0-9260 GCA_964438065.1 uncultured Desulfobacteraceae bacterium
TATGGGCGCATTCAAATTGATGCGTGTCATGCAAGCACAACGTTCCCATAACTTGTTGATATTAAAAGCATAACTTCCTGTTTGAAAACAGTTTATGCAGGTTTTAGGAGACAACTTAACGAGTTGAAATGGCGACATCTTGCGCCCTGAACCATCCCCCTTTGCACCCACTCGACGCCTGCCTGTCCGTGGCCTGTGTGCCGTCCGGACGGGACAGGCCATGCCCAGTCAGGCAAGGAATCCTACAGATTGAGACCGCCTGTCCCGGTTTAGCCTTGGCGGAGTCGGAAGATTGCCCAAAAATTCTCATTTCTTGATCGGAAACTCACCCGTGCCCGAATTTTATTTATGGATGGGCACCAGTCAAAAGAGAGAAACTTCGGCTGCAGTTGCGGATTACAGGGTCCCCCATCTGCCCGGTATCCGAGTCCCGCAGAAACGGCAGCAACCGTTTTTGATATTGTTCCGTTCAATAAAATACCCGTTTCTCCGGATCAGGATTCTGTGGCAGTTGTGGCAGTAGGTGTGCACGCCTTCGTGTCCGGGAACATTGCCGACATAGACATACCGGATGCCTTCTTTCATGGCGAGGTCTCTCAGCTCTTCAAGGATCTCAACGGGCGTGGCAGGGAGCCGGGTCAGTTTATATCGGGGGAAGAATCTCAGGAAATGCAGGGGATAGTCCGGTCCAAGTTCCTTCAGTATCCATCCGCACATCCGTCTGATCATTTCGGGCCTGTCCACGTACGTGGGTACGACCAAGGTGGTCATTTCGAACCAGACGCCCTGCCGGTGCATGTTTTTAAAGGTCTTCAAAACCGGTGCCAGGGTCCCGCCGTTGAGCCTGCGATAGATCCCGTTATCAAAGGATTTCAGATTGACATTGGCGGCATCCAGATACCGGCACAGTTCGAGAAAAGGATCCGTGTTGATATAGCCGTTTGACACCAGGACATTTTTCAGACCCGCCTGTCTGGCCAGCTTGGCCGTGTCGAACATGTACTCGTAAAAGGTTGTCGGTTCCGAGTAGGTATAGGCCACAGAGGGAATCCTTCTTCTCCGGGCCTCGTTCACCACGTCTTCCGGAAACAGCTCGCCGTGTTGCACCTCTTCGGGTTTTTTCTGGGAAATCTCCCAGTTCTGGCAATTCAGACACCTGAAATTACATCCCGTGGTGGCAATAGAAAATATCAGGGAACGGGGGTAAAAGTGATTCAGGGGCTTTTTCTCAATGGGATCCACATGGACGGCACAGGGGTTGCCATAGGTCAGTGAAAACAGCTTGCCCCCGATATTCACTTTAGACCGGCAGATACCCCGGTCGCCGGGAGCAAGCTGGCAGCGGTTGGGGCAAATCTGACACTCGACTGATTCACCGTCCGTTTCATAGTGAAAGCCCTCAATGGACCACTTCCAGGGGGCCTTCGGGGCGTCATCCTTAAATATATGGCCCTGGATGCCTTCAATCTCCGAGGTTTTTTGCCCTCCGAACGCGTATCCCGTGCCCGCGCACAGAAGGGCGGATCCATACAGCCCCATGGTTTTCAGAAATTCCTTGCGCGTCATCATGCCAGTCATTTTACGATTGCCCCTTTTTTGAACAACACCACGGTTCCCAGACTCAACCCTTTGATGACCATCAGAAAAACAATCGCGGGCTGAATCCCCAGAAGGGGAATCAGCAGGGTCCCGGTGACGAATGTCCCGATTGAGGCCCCGGCCAGATCCGCGGCCAGGCAGCCTGCCGCCGGGCTGTTGTGTTCGCCGATCATGCGGGCGATAACGGGAAACTGAAAACCGCACACCAGGGAAAACAGAAAACCGTAAATCAGATAACAGGCCGGGGAAAGTGGCGTCCGGAACCGGATCGCCCAGATGTAGAACAGGAGCAGCAGGCCCAGGAGCAGGACTTCCGATACGATCAGCCGGGTCCTGTCATTTCCCCTGCGGATGTTTCCGATTGCCGCCCCGGGCAGCAGCCCCAGCAGGAACGCCGTGACAATGGCCCCGATCTTCAAATAAATATAACCATAGACCGCCTGAAATGCAAAAATGATGAGCATTTCAATGCCCATCCCGGCCATGCCCGTGGCAAAGAGGACATATTCCTTTCTTTGGATGAATATCAGATATGCGAGGACCACTGCCAGCAGGACCAGAAGGAAATAGTCCGGAGATGTGCCGTATTCCCAGAACCACTGCTGGAATACCCGGTTGATGAGCCGCGGGTGAAAATCCGAGTTGACCGGCGCCCGCGGGTCCAGACAGTTCCGGATTTCCCGGATCCGCTCTGCGGTGACGTTTCCGTAGAAAAACCCCTGCACATAGGTAGTACGGATGGATTTTACTTTCAATCGGGAAGGGATATCCGTAAAAAGCCGCCCGTTCCGGCAGAGGAAATAGGCCTTTTCGCCGGGCAGCACGAGTACATGCCGGAATTGATGTCGGAGTGTGGCGTAAAGGCTGGAGGCCTTTTTCTTCCAGATCCCGCTGAAATAATTCGGGCTGTACGAAATACTGATGGATAACACCCCGCGGGGCTTGAGGATTTTTCCGGCAAGGGCAAAAAATTCACGGGTAAAAAACCGGTTGACCTGAAACGTTCCGGGTTCCGGGAGGTCCATAATGATGGCGTCATATTTTTCTCGTGCCGTTCGGACATAGCTCCTTCCGTCGGTGTTGATGATGCGAAGGCCGGGGGCGCTGCGAATCAGGCCGATTTTTTCCGCCGCCGTGGTCAGCGCCGGGTCCAGTTCCACATAGTCAATGCGGGAGGGATGGTATTTTTCGACTTCGGTTATGGTCTGGCCCAATCCGCCGGATAAAAGAAGCACATCCTGGACGCGATCCAGCTGAGACAGGGCATAATGGATCTTTTCCTCGCTCGAAATCACATTCGATCCGGAATAAAGCGGTGTGCCCGATTCCCACAGGGTATATTGCGAGGCCTCTTTTGTGATGACAATCCTGCCGAAGGGGGATTCCGCATACTGTTCAATATGGCCATACTGCCCGGCCAGGGTCCCCGTCTCAAATCGGCTGTTCAGGGCCGGGATGTAAAAAAGCGTTGCCAGGATAAGGCCGGCAAACAGCAGGGTCCGGCTGCGGGACCGGAACAGGAGGACAAGGCCCGTCAGGATCAGAAGCGTGGATGTGACCGCCAGAGTGACAAACGGTTTCACCCAGTAGACAAGAACAAAACTGAACAGGGCGCCGCCTGTGATATCCCCGATAGAGTCCATAAGATAGAGATCCCCGCTGGTAAAATCAGTATGCCCGGCATTCAGGATTTTCTGTACACAGGGAAGGATAAAGCCGGTCAGGAAACAATAGGGCGCGATGGTCACGAAGATGTAGAAGAAAACAGGATAGAACCCGGGTGAAACCCCGTGAGTAAAAAATATCTCCCGGAGTTGCCGGATCCCGATCAGCTGCATAAGAGGCCAGGAAGCGATGACAAGAACGAGCAGACCATAGGTATTCAGGGAGATGCGCCGGACCCGTTTGGCGGCCAGACTTCCCATGGCGGTCAACAGAAGCCAGCAGAACAGGGAAAGAGAAATGGTGATTTCATTTCCGTGAAACTGGGTGAGGAACTCTCTGATGGTGACCAGTTGCGTGGTAACGGAAGTGATTCCTGTCCCGACAATCGACAGGATAAGCAGCCGTCTCTGGTTCATCGGCAGGGACCTCCATACAAGGTTGCCCCCCTGCGAAAAGTTCCGAACTTATCGGAGATGGTCCCATCTGCATTGAGCAGTGATCTGCTTCTGCTGCGGGTGGTTATATCCCGGTATGCCGTCGAAACATTGAGACCTTTGAAAAGCGACCCCTTTTGCACCAATCCGGCGTCTTATTCACCCCGGGCAAGGGAGATCTTTGACTTGATCGGGAATGCTCCAGGTCTCGTAACTCCCGGGAAACCGCCAACCCTAAACATAAAGCGTTCGGGAGTCGGTGGTTATTCCTCCTCAAAGGCCTGCACCTGGTAGGTCGAGACTTCAAGATCGCCTTTCTTCCACGCATCTGCGGACAGGCCGGCTTTCATGCAAAGATGGTTGAGGAAGTCCTCCTTCTCCGGCAGTTGTTCCCACACCTGGGGAAGAAACGTGGCCTGGTAGAACCCCTTGCTGATGATGACCCCGTCGATGCCCGGACGCAGTTTTTTCAGGAGATCATCCGCACCGGAATAGGAAAGCGGTTTGGGTTCGGTCAGGATGCTCACCTCTATCTTCACATCCTTCCACTCCTCGCTGCTCAGGGGCGGGAACCGGGGATCCCGGAAAGCGGCATTAACGGCGTTGACCCGCACGCCTTCGATCAACGATTCCTGGGGGATGATGTGACCGATGCATCCTCGCAGGTTTCCGTTTCGGGTCAGGGTGACAAATGTCCCGCGGTGCTCAAGAAATCTGGGCGGAAGATTCCCCCTGGTGTCGGAAGGGGATTCCTTCTGATCAAAGAGCCTGTTTTCTATTGTTTTTCGGGCGACCGACAAGAGATATTTCCCGTCTTCTTCGGTCAATCGGTCTGTGTCCGCCATAATCATTTCCTTTGCGTTTTTGCGGTTCTTCCCATGCATCTCCGGATTCCGTGCAAAACAGGGGTCCGCCCCGGACAACACAAGATACAGGAGAGGCATCAGGACCCGGAGAACAAAAAGCTTGACAAATTGCGCACGATACATCCTTAATTCCATCCGTTGGCCCTGGCTGTTCGGGACCTTTGAAAAGCGTCCGATTTTGCACCCGCTTGGCCTCAGACGTATAGTCCGGGATTTTCGACTTGATTTGGCACAACATCGGCAATTTTTCACAGGTCTCAGTCCACAGGAACGGTCCGAACCCCCGTGATATCCCGGCATTTCATCTGTCATTATATGCCTGGAAAAGGCAGGGTCAATGAAAATCATATGCCTGGATGCGGATGCCGACGTCGCTTCTCCGCGGCGATTATTAATCTATGTATGAATGAAAGGGGTCAATGATGCGCTTTTTCAGAAAACTATTTGTCCTGAGCCTGATCCTTTTGACAGCCACAGTGGTGAACGCCCGGACCCCGGACTCGTCATCGGCCATCCATTTGCACATCCGGACATTCACCCTGAAAAACGGCATGCTTTTCCTTGTGGTGAACCGTCCGGCCCTGCCGCAGGTCGCCTGCCGGATAGCCATACGCGCGGGCTCGGCACTTGAGGAGAGCGGCAGGACCGGCCTGGCTCACATGCTGGAACATATGATGTTCAAGGGGACCAAAAATTTTGGGACCTTGAATGTGAAATTGGACCAGGAACTGCAGAAACGGATAGAAAATGCCTACCAGACCGTACTTGCGCAAGAGGAGCGCCGTCATCCGGATGATCAGCGGATCCAGGCCAAAATTAAGGAGATGAACGCCCTGCGCATCCAGGTCCAGAAGATCTATGTGCCCCATGCCTTTTCCAGTCAACTTGAGAGCAACGGTGCCACGGGGGTGAACGCTTTTACCACCAAAGATCAAACCCAGTTCACCGCGTCGGTGCCGTCGGACATGCTGGAGCTGTGGTTTTCCATGATCAGCGAACAGTTATTCGAGCCTTCCTGGCGGGAATTTTATGTGGAAAAAGAGGTGGTGCAGCGGGAATGGGCGTACCGGTATGTCAACAATCCTGCGGGTGCTGCCTGGCTTGATCTTTTTTCAACAGCCTATACCGCGCACCCCTATCGGAACCCGACCATTGGCTGGAAGTCCGACATGGAGAAGTTCAGTGCGACGGCCGCAGCGGAATTTCACAGAAAGTACTATAATCCACGCAACGCGGTCTGCGTGCTGGTGGGCGATGTGACTGTCCGGCAGGCAAAAGCCCTGGCAGGGATCTATTTTGAGCGGTATCCTGCCGGGAAAAGGGCACCGGAGCAGGTGACGCGGGAGCCTGTTCAACAGGGCCCGCGCCGATCCATCCATTATCTGAAGGGGGCGAAAACCCCCCTGATCAGGATTGGATTTCACGGTGCCCGCATGGGGACAAAAGACTTTTACGCACTCGATGTGCTGAGCGGGATCCTGAGTGCGGGTCGAAGCGCGCGCATGACCCGGAACATCGTGGAAAAGGGCCTTGCGGTCGAGGCATGGGCTGCAAATCCGGACAACCGGTATGGCGGCATGTTCATTCTGGGGGGATCTCCCAATGATCCGGAAGAACTCGGGAAACCGAACCTTAATGAAACGGAAAAGCGCGGGGCTTATCTTCGGGCCTGTGAAGACCTGGAAAAAAGGCTCCTTGCCGAGGCGGAAAGATTCAGGACCGTGCGTGTCTCGGAACGGGAACTGGACCGCATCAAGAAGCTCAACCAGCGGGAGTTTTTAGACCGGCTGAGGAACAATGAGCAGTTGGCCGGGTCCTTGGCGACCCTGGAGGTCCAGATCGGTTGGTCGTATATGACGGATTACCTGGAAAAGATAGCTGAAATTACCCCGGAAGATATCCGGAAGGTTGCCCGGAAATATCTCATGGCAGACAATCGGACCACGGCGTTTGTCATCCCCGGGGGTGTGCCCGAGCACCCGCCGGAACCTTATGAGGAGATTCGCTCCGTGAGCCGGTCATCGGTTGAGGGGGCGGCCGTACCGCGCAATCTCAAAAACAACTCCATCTATCCGACCCCGAAGGGGTGGAAACACCCCCTTTCATTCCGGCGGAAGCCGAAGAAAATTGAGTATCCGAAAGCACAGACCGCCGACATTAATGGGACGACCCTGTTCTACCTGCCTGACAGGGAACTGCCGCTGATTGATCTGACCCTTCTGGTCCGGGCCGGCTCGGTGGATCTCGATGACGCAAAGACCGGACTCACCATGCTTTTAAACGGATGCCTCATTCGTGGCGGGACGGAAAAACACGCCCCTTCGGAACTGGCCCTGGCCCTGGATGAAAACGCCATACGGTTGTCGGTTTCGGCGCGGGAAGAGGAAACCGTCGTGCGGCTGTCGGTTATGAAAGATGACTGGGAAAAGGGCATTTCCCTGCTGAAAGAGGTCCTGACACAACCGGCGTTTGATCCTGATGTCCTGCGTGTGACCAAACAGATGGCCGTGACCGCCCTCAAACGACAAGCGGGCAGCGCAGCGGCAGTCTGCAGACGGGAAGCCAAAATCTGGCGTTTCAGGGGCCATCCCTATGGTCGTGATCCCCTGCTGGGTCTCAAGACGATTCCCTCCCTGAGCCGGGAGGATCTGAAAGCATTTATGAAGACATATTTTGTGCCCTCGAACATGGTCGCGGCTGTTGCCGGAGACATTGACAGGCAAAACGTCATTAAGGCCCTGTCGTCTCTGTTCCAGGCGCTTCCGCAGAAACCGGCTCCGGCCCGCAAACTGGGTGTTCCGCCTGCGACACCCCCGGTTCTGGCCCTGATCCACAAACCCGGGCAGGTTCAGTCCCAGGTGGGCCTCAGCCTGTCCAGTGTCCGGCGGACCAACCCGAATTACTGGAAACTCAACCTCCTGATGGATGTATTCGGTGGCAGTGACTCCCTCATGTACACCCGCCTGCGGGATGATCTCGGCCTGATTTATGCCGGCGGTTTTTTCGAGACCTACAAGTGGAAGGCAGGTATCCTGGTCGGTTATATCGGTTGCAGAGGGGATAAAACGGCTCAGGCGATCCGTGAGACCGTGAAGATCATGAATGTACTCAGAAAAGATGTCCCCTCCACGGCGCTCGAGCAGAAACGGCTGGATGTCCTGAATAGTTTTGTGTTTAATGTTGATACCCCCGCCGCCCTGGTGGACACTTACGCGACATACCGGTTGCGCGGGGAACCCCTGGACACACTGGAAAGGATTCAGGACGCATTTATGCGCGCCACGAAGACCGAACTGGAAGCCCTCGCTCGCAGGTTTCTGGTTCCGAAAAAACTTCAGATCTTTGTGGTGGGGGACAAGAACACACGGGTGACGGGCGGAAACGGCGAAAAAATCACGCTGGAACAGTCCCTGAAGTCTCTGGCAAAGCATCTTGGGCTGCCTTTCAGGGAAATCCCCCTGCGGTAGCCGGGTTTCATCCCCGGACTTCCTGAGAGGTTACGAAAAACAGACTCGATATGGAAAGCATTAAACAAAAACAGCGGCGGACGGAACAGATCTTTGAGATTTTGGATCCCCTCTATACACATGAAAAAACGGCTCTCAAATACAGGACCCCTTTTCAGCTTCTGATCGCGACGATTCTTTCCGCCCAGTGTACGGACAAACAGGTCAATCAGGTTACACGGGATCTTTTCAAAAAGTACAAAAAACCGGAAGATTTCATTAGCGTACCGGATTCAGAGCTGGAAGAGGACATTCGGCCCACGGGTTTTTTCAGAAACAAGGCCAAATCCATCAAGGGGTGCTGCCGGGGGCTGATTGATCTATACGGCGGCAAGGTCCCGTCAAACATGGAAGCCTTGACCAAACTCCCCGGTGTCGGCAGGAAAACCGCGAACTGCGTGCTGGGTGCTGTTTTTGACATCCCGGGGGTGGTTGTGGACACCCATGTCAAGAGGCTTGCACACAGGCTGGGGCTGACGGAGAGCAAAAACCCGGAGATCATTGAAAAGGATCTTGAAAAACTGCTTCCCGAACAAAGATGGCGGCGTTTTTCCGATATTCTGATCTACCATGGGAGACAGGTATGCACGGCGAGGAACCCGAAGCACCATCAGTGCGCGGTCGCTCACCTGTGCCCGTCACACACGATCTAGGCCGGAACAAACAGGATAAGGAGTTTGACGCTTGACTGACAGTGCACGGATCAAGAATGACCAGTGGGTTTACGTGCTGGTGCATGGAAAGGAAGGAAACGAACAGCTCCTTGGGCAGGAAGACAGTGAAAAACAAGTGTTTTTTATCCCTGTTTTTCTGAACAAGGAAGAGGCCCTGATGAGTCTGAATCTTTTGGCCCGTGACAAGGGTCTGCGGTATGAGGCGCAGGCCATCCTGTATGAGGACGTCGTTGCCCGGGCCGCGGAACAGGGCTTCATGGTTTTTGTCCTGAACGGGGAAGGAGAGATCCTTGAAAAAATTGCGACCGCCTGAAGGATGACCGGTTTGGCACCGGATCAAGTCAAAGATCCCGGACTGTGATCCTGACCGGTCTGCCTGCCTATGCGTGCCCGCACGCAGACAGCTGCGGCGTACCGGATGTACGCCTCCGCATCGGAAACTCGCCCGTGCCCGAAGTGCGTTTATGGATGGGCACTACTTCGCAAGCCGGAACAGATGCTTGATGGCTGACCAGC
>CAYTJI010000015.1:9360-13186 GCA_964438065.1 uncultured Desulfobacteraceae bacterium
TTTATGGATGGGCACTACTTCGCAAGCCGGAACAGATGCTTGATGGCTGACCAGCCCATTTTCCGGCGCAGGATGCCCAGCTGGTCCTGCAGCGGCAGTTCCTTGGGGCACACGTCCTCACAGGCAAGAAGACCCATGCAGCCGAATATGCCTTCATCGGTTCCGACCACCTCGAAGTACTCTTTTTCCGTCCGTTCATCCCTGGGATCCAGGATAAACCGGGCAATACGGTTCAACGCCACAGCGCCCAGAAAATCTTCCCGCATATTGGCCGTTCCGCACGCCGCCACGCAACAACCGCATTCCACGCACCGCTCCAGTTCATAGATTTCTTCAGCCAGGGCATTGTCCATCCGTTCTTCTTGGACCGTGGGATCCATTTCCCGGTCCGTGTGGACCCAGGACTCCACCTTCTCGTTCATGGCCCGGAACCAGGTCCCCGTGTCCACAGAGAGGTCTCCCACCAGCTTGAATACCGGCAGCGGCATCAGAGTAATCTCTTCGGGCAGATCCCGGGTCAGGGTCTTGCAGGCCAGCCCCGGTCTTCCGTTGATGACCATGGCACAGGCCCCGCAGATACCGGCCCGGCAGCAGAAATCAAAGATCAACGAGGGGTCCTGTTCTTCCCGGATACTGGTGAGCGCGATGTAAAGCGTCATCCTTTCCGTTTCTTCAATAAAGAAGGTATCGGTATGAGGCACGGAATCCGGGTCCTGCGGGTTGTAGCGAAATATGTTGAGTTTCAGTTTTCTTGCCATCCTATGCTCCTCCAGCCTCACCGTCAGCGCTGATAATCTTGCCTCCCCCCTAGCCCCGGTCCCCCGGTGGAAGCTCCATGACCGCTGAAAACGGCTCGTAATTCAGAACAGGCAGGTCCTGGCCTTCTTTCCACGTTGCCAGGGTTCGCTTCAGCCAGTCCCTGTCATTTCTGGCAGGATAGTCTTCCCGCGAGTGACATCCCCGGCTCTCCGTGCGCATGTAGGCACCGTAGGCCACACACAGGGCGAGTTTGAGCATCCCCTGAATCTTGATGGCAAGGCTCAGTTCGGGACTGGCCCCGATCCCGCTGGAGCGGAGCCCAACCTTTTTTGAACGGTTGTAGATTTCCTGAAGTGATTCCACGGCTGACTGAAGGTCCTTTCCGTTCCTGAAGATGCCCACCTTGTCCATGAGTTGATCCTGCATGGCGTTACGGATCTTGTAAACGTCTTCATTACCGTCTTTGCCGGCTGTCAGCCGCGCGATCCGTTCCCTGTCCGCGGCCACGCAATCCCTGACTACGGCGGTATGGATCTGCATTTCGTATCCCTTGAGAAATTCAACAATTTTTTCTCCCACGATCCTTCCTGCCACGATGGTTTCGGCCAGGGAATTTCCACCCAGGCGGTTGAAGCCGTGCATGTCCCAGCATGCTGCCTCGCCTGCGGAGAACAGCCCCTTGAGGCCATAGGCCGCACCGTCCTTGTTGGTTCGGACCCCGGCCATGGTATAGTGCTGGGCCGGCCGGACAGGTATCAGCTGGGTGATCGGGTCCACGCCCAGAAAATTGTTGCAGATCTCTTCTACCTCCCGCAGCTTGGTCTTGATATGCTCAGCCCCCAGGTGCCGGATATCCAGCCACAGATGGTCCCCGTAAGGGCTCGGCACCCCGTGACCCTGACGGATATGATGGGTCATCCATCTGGATACCACGTCCCGCGAAGCAAGTTCCGCCTTTTTCGGTTCGTATTCGGGCATGAAGCGCTTTTCATCCACGTCGAGCAGCGTACCGCCATCCCCCCGGCAGCCTTCTGTCACCAGGATATGGGTGGGCACGATACCGGTTGGATGAAACTGGATGGCCTCGGGATTCCCGATAGGCACGATGCCCGTTTCCAAAGCAAGGATGGCGCCGCCGCCCTCATTGATCACCGCGTTGGTGGTTTCCCGGTAGATCCGGCCATAGCCTCCGGTGGCGATCAGGGTCGCTTTGGCCAGATAGACCCGCAACTTTCCCGTCTTCAGGCATCTGGCCACGGCCCCCATGCATGTCTGGCCGTCGTGAATCAGGCTTATGGCCTCCACCCGGTCATGGACCGTTACCCCCAGTTCCACGGCCCGGTTGTCCATTGTGTACAGCAGGGTATGCCCGGTGCCGTCAGATGTGTAGCAGGTGCGCCATTTGGCCGTTCCTCCGAAATCCCTTGCCGTGATCAAGCCTTCCTTTTCCTTGGCCTCCACTTTTTCAAACTTTTTTCCGCCCTTGTAGTAGATGGATTTACCGGGAACCACGCGGTTCCACGGGATACCCCACAGGGCCATTTCCCGTACGGCAATGGGTGCGGTCTCGGCAAAAAGCCGGGCGACCTCCTGATCGCATCCCCAGTCAGAGCCCTTGACCGTATCCATGAAATGTACGTCCGGGTTGTCCCCTTCCCCCATCGCGCAGTTCCCCAGGGATGCCTGCATGCCTCCCTGGGCAGCGGATGAATGGGATCGCCTGGGCGGGACAATGCTCAGACAGATGCTTTCAAAACCGGCCGCCGCTGCTTCAACGGCGACTCTTTCGCCGGCAAGCCCTGCCCCGATGCTCAGCAGATCTGTATAGATCGTTTCCAATATCTTTCTCCTTCGTCATGTGAGATCTTTGAAAAATGACTTTTTTGCACCCAGTCGGCACCGATCTGTGCGTTGGCTGTCTGCCGTCCCGGCGGGAAGGCAGGCACGCGGACCGGTCAGGATCACGGTCAGGGATCTTCGAGTTGATTCGGCACAAAATCGGTCATTTTTCAAAGATCTCAATGTGTCAGCTCCGTGAAGTCCTGTTTTTTCCTGCCGGCGGGCGGGATGCGCATTCAGTCACTGCCGAAAAGGCCTTCCGGCTGTGGGCACAATAAACGCCGACATTACGATGAAACCCTTTCATCGGATGTCTCAACAGGAGCCTTTACACTTTGATCAGCATGAAGCGGATAATGGTGATCAGACCGATTGCAATGAAAATCAGCGTGAGGGTATTTTCAAATCCCTTGAAACCCTTTCTTGTTTTTCTTTTGATAATTCCCCACTTCACCCCGATGCGGTAGAATCCGATGCCCACATGCAGTTCGACCATGGGCAGCAGAATCAGATAAAATACCAGCCAGAATCCGCCCTGGATCCTCGCCGCACTTTTCTGGGCGGTAATCGGTAGATCCGTCAACACCGTCCACATGTGGATGGAGCCCATAATGAGGATCACCATGGCCGATACGGCCTGAACGACCCACAGCCAGGTGTCCAGGTGATGAAGCATCTTGCTGTGCTTCCATATGGCGGTTTGCTGCTCGGTACGAAAAGGCACCTTGCGCACCGCAAGCACAAAATGCAACAGGAATGTCATCCCGATGACGGGACCGCCGACCTGCGCCATGTAGGTCGCCTCGAAAAACCGGGCAAGGGTGTTCATCGCATCCACACCCAGGTTGACGCTCGCAACCAGTATCATATGACTCCACATGAACAGAATCAGTCCTGCCCCCGTGAGCATTTGCAGCCAGTCCAGGTACGCGGATGTTCTGCTCTGCGGCTGTACATATATCGTGGTATCTATACCCATAATCACCCCCTGAAGTCGGACCTTTAATAAGACCTTTGAAAAACGACCACTTTTGCACGCACTCGGCACCGGTCTGTGCGTTGCCTGTCTGCCGTCCCGACGGGACAGGCAGGCACGCAGACCGGTCAAGGTCAAATTATGATCCTAAAACATTCAATATATTCATTATATTCATTTGGTTATAATTTTTTCCGTCCTTAGATTCGGTACAAAATCGGTTGTTTTTCAAAGGTCTCTTAACGGGATCGT
>CAYTJI010000016.1:0-13044 GCA_964438065.1 uncultured Desulfobacteraceae bacterium
CTTCGGCCTGTTCCTGAATACCAGCGAATCCGTCTGAATCCGCGTTATTGTGGCATTTGAATTGTTGAATCAAGAAACAAGGGAAACAGAAAATGGAAAAACCGCTTTTCTGGCATCAGGGGCTTTTTTTACAACCGCATCATTTCCAACGGGCGGATTTGTTTTTTCAGTCTCTGCTGAGACCTTTTCACCGGTTTCTCAAACCGCATTTCTGGGGTACTGCCGGGCTGGAGATTCAGGAGACTGCTCTGGCCAGTTTTTCTTTCAACCTTTTGAAAGGAGAATTCCTTTTCTCTGACATGAGTTACGTGGTTTTCCCGGGTAACGCAGTGATTGAAGCCCGTTCTTTTGATGAGGCCTGGATGGAGGGCGGCAAGCCTTTTACCGTGTACGTGGGAATGAAAAAGTGGAACGAGGCCGGGGAAAATGTGACGGTGTTTTCCGGGACCGAGAAACTCGGAGACATTACGACCCGGTTCATGGCAAAGACGGAGCCTGAGACGCTGCCGGACCTGCATCAGAACGGTCCGCCGGCCGAGGTCAAACGCCTATATCATGTGCTGAAGATATTCTGGGAAACAGAAACGGACCAACTCGGGGACTACACGATCGTTCCGGTGGCGCAACTGGAGAGAAAGGGGGAGGAGATAATGCTGTCCGGCAGTTTTGTTCCTCCCTGTCTTACCATCGGAGGTTCCGGAACCCTGATGAAGATCGTCAGGGAAATCAGGGATCAGATTGCTTCCCGGGGCCGGCAGCTCGAATCCTACAAACGGGAAAGAGGTATCCATACCGCTGAATTCGGTGCCAGGGACATGGTCTATCTCCTGGCCCTGAGATCCCTTAACCGGTACATCCCGGTGCTTACCCACTTCACCGAGTCCCGCCAGGCTCATCCCTGGGACGTCTACGGGGTGATGAAGCAAATGATCGGGGAACTCTCGTCTTTCTCAGAGCATGTCACTGTTTTGGGAGAGCTGGATGACGGAAACCGTCTTTTGCCGGGCTATGATCACAGAGATCTCTGGGGATGTTTTTCCGCCGCTCAGTCCCTGCTGACGCGGCTGCTGGATGAGATTACCGCCGGTCCGGAATATATTTTTGAACTGGTATTCGATGGGACCTATTATGCGGCGGAGTTGCCCCCGTCCGTTTTTGAGGGCCGGAACCGGTTTTATCTGGTCATGGAAACGGAAGGGGACCACAAGTCCGTGGTTCAGTCGCTGGAGACAGTGGCGAAACTGGGTTCGCGGGAGTCTCTGCCGATTCTTATCGCCCGTGCGCTTCCCGGGGTCAAACTCGAACATCTCCCGGTGCCACCGCAGGAATTGCCCCGTCGGGCACATGCCGTTTATTTCCAGATCGACCACCACACTGATCAATGGGCCCAGGTGGAGAGGGGTTGCAATATCGCCCTGTACTGGGACGCTGCTCCGGAAGATCTGAAGGTCGAACTCATGGTTGTCGGGAGAGGTTAGGATGCGTTTGACGGATTGTTTTGTGGAACTTATTGCTTATGTTGCCTATTTTCTGAAAACGGTCAATACCAGGCAGCCGCCCTTCGATCAGGTAAAAACGGATATCCAGCGCCTGATTTCAGAGAGCCAGACAGCCCTGGGTGAGGGAAATTTCCCTCAGGAGGATTATGACCAGGCGCGATTCGCCATTTTTGCCTGGATAGACGAGGCGATCCTGAGCTCGTCCTGGAAGGAAAAGCATCGGTGGCAGGCGGAGCAGCTTCAGCGTGTATATTACCAGACAACCGATGCAGGAGAGATTTTCTTTGACCGGTTAAATGCCATCGGTCCTCATCAGAGGGATGTCCGGGAAGTCTATTATCTGTGTCTGGCAATGGGTTTTTCCGGGCGCTTCTGTCACGAAGGGGATGAATATCTTCTGGAACAGGTCAGGATATCCAACCTGAAACTTCTGACCGGCAGTAGCATGGGCCTTCCGTCACTCGAAAAAGGGGAGCTGTTCCCGGATGCCTATCCTTCCCAATCAGGCGAACCATCTTCCGGAAACGGAACCGAACGGTTCTCCTCGTTCACGCTCTTGTGTATGGGCTTGCCTGTCGCGGTTTATCTGTTTTTATTCCTCATCTACTGGTTTATACTGGGTAACATTGGAGAGAACCTTCTAAGCACGGTGCCGTAATGAATCAGGGGTTGTCCAACATACCAAAAATTATTCTTATCGCATCGGCCGTCCTTCTGGCCATTCTGGTCGTTTTCGGGATCGTATTGATTATCGGCTGGCCGTGGTGGGTCGGCTTTTTTGTCGTTCTCGGCCTTCTCGGTCTGTGCTTTGGGTTGATTTTCTTGAGAAAATTATGGATCAAACGCAGCGAGGAGCAATTCGTCCACCAGGTTATAGAACAGGATGATTCCTATTTGAACGGCCTTGGAGACAAGGAAAGAGAGGCTGCAAGAGAGCTTCAGGACCGCTGGAAGGAAGCTATTACCGCCCTCAAGTCCTCTTACCTGAAAAAACAGGGCAACCCTCTGTATGTGCTTCCGTGGTATCTTGTGATCGGTGAGAGTGGTTCCGGAAAAACAACGGCTATCGAAAGCGCACGCCTTTCTTCCCCATTTACAGAGGTCAGCCGGACATCGGGAATCTCCGGTACCCGTAATTGTGACTGGTGGTTCTTTGAACAAGCGGTTATCCTGGATACGGCAGGCCGGTATGCCATCCCGGTGGATGAAGGCCGGGACAAGGATGAATGGGAAAAATTCCTCGCACAGCTCGTGAAATTTCGAAAAAAGGAACCGATCAATGGTCTTGTGGTGACAGTGAGCGCGGACAAACTGCTCCAGGCCGAGCCGGAAACCCTGGAAAACGACGGGCGGAATATCCGAAAACGTATGGACGAACTGATGCGGGTGCTGGGAGCCAAGTTTCCCGTCTATGTCCTGATTACCAAATGTGATCTCGTCCAGGGCATGACCCAGTTCTGCGACCACCTGCCGGAGAAGGCCCATGATCAGGCAATGGGTGTCCTGAACCGGGATCTTTCCCATGACATCGCAACGTTTTTCGAGCGGGCCATTTTCACGATCGGGGAGCGACTGAGGGATCTGAGACTGCTTTTGTTTCATAAGGCGGGTTCGGGTGACGTGGATACGGCCATCGATCCGGGACTTCTCCTTTTCCCGGAAGAATTCGAGGGGTTGAAAGACGGCCTTTATGCTTTTATTAGAGGGGCGTTTCAGGAAAATCCTTACCAGGAATCTCCCATACTCAGGGGAATATTCTTCAGCAGCGGACGGCAGGAAGGCCGGCCGTTTTCCCATTTCCTGAACGCGCTCGGCCTGATTGAGGAAAGGGAAATCCTGCCGGGTACCAACAAGGGACTTTTTCTGCATGACCTGTTTTCAAAGATACTTCCCGCGGACAGAAGGCTTTTTGTGCCCACACAACGGGCACTGCACTGGAACCGGCTGACCAAGAACATGGGGTTGACGTCGTGGGTGGCCGTTGCTCTTGCTGTCTGTGGCCTCCTGAGTTTTTCTTTTGTTAAAAATCTCAGGACATTGAGACTGGTTTCCAAAGAATTCTCGAAACCGCCTGTGCTGCAGGGGGAGATCCTCTCCGATGCAAGCATCATGGATCGTTACCGTCAGGCGATAGCGGAAGTCGAGGCCAGGAACCGCAGTTGGTGGGTTCCCCGGTTCGGGTTGAATGAAAGCAGAAAGGTGGAGGCGGGTCTCAAGGAGAGATATTGCAGACAGTTCAAAGACGGTTTTCTGGTTGCTTTTGACAAGCAGATGGCGGACAGGGTCGCCCGGTTTTCCATGCTGACTTCAAAAGAGGCCATGGGGGCTCATGTCGCCTATCTTGTCAGACGTATCAATTTACTGAGAGCCCGACTGGAAGGAGCAGAGTTTGAAACACTCCAGTCGCTGCCGCAGCCCTCGTTCGGTTCCAGGGTTCTTGTCGCGGACAGGAAGTTGATTCCGGAAATCAGGGGCTTGTTCCAGAATATGTACCTGTGTTATCTGGCCTGGAACAGGGATTCCACCCGTCTGAATCAGGAAATGAATGCACTGCAGACCTACCTGAAACACGTGCTGACCCTTGAGGGGACCAACCTCCAGTGGCTGGTGACCTGGGCCAACGAGCATCCGTCGCTATCCGCCGTGAAGCTGAAAGATTTCTGGGGCGGCAGCGGGACCGGGCCCGATGAGGCGGTCGTGCCGGCAGCTTTTACGCTTGCGGGCGACAAGCAGATAAACGCGTTGCTGGAGGAGATGGAATCCGCTCTTAATGAACCGCTGATCATTGCAACCCGGAAGATGGATTTCAAGCGGTGGTACAAAAAGGCCTATGTCCTTGCGTGGTATAATTTCGGGGATCTTTTCCCGCAGGGGACCGGTGCGCTCAAAATCCGTGAAGAATGGCAACAGGCGGCCTCCAGGGTCACGACAAAGAAGGGGCCCTATATTTCCCTGTTCGAGCGAATGGGTAAGGAACTGAAGCCTTTCACACAGGGGGAAGATGTACCTTCGTGGGTCAGGCTTGTGTACACGTTCAATGACACCCTGGCAGCCGGCAAACTCGTATCTCTGAAAGGAGATGGTTCTGCGGCAAACATTTCAGGTAAAGGCAGCGGGTTTTTTTCAAGGTTCGGAAAAGACGGAAAAAATACTCAGGCAGGAGAGATGCTGGAATCCGAACTGATTGCCGCCAAGGCGCTTCGCACTTATCTGGACGCCCTCCGGGAGGTCACACAGGCATCTTCTTCCAGAACGGCGGCCTTCCAGATTGCCAAAGATGCCTATGGATGTGAAGACCCGACTGTCGGCAAGTCCCCTTTTTTCAGGGCGCAGAAAGCGATAAACCAGTTCAGAACCACGGTCGCAAGCGGCGAGAGTTCTGAAGAAATGTTCTGGAATCTGGTCAAAGGGCCGCTTGATTTTCTTCTGCAGTTTGTTTCCGGAGAAACTGCATGCTATCTGCAGAACCGATGGGAGAAAGATGTCCTGGTCGAACTTCAGGGCGTATCCGAACAGCAGCGTGCGAACCGGATTCTTTTCGGTGAAGACGGTTGTGCCCTCCGGTTTATCCGGGGGCCGGCATCGCCGTTTGTCAGCCGGAATTTGAAAAAGGGATATTATGCCAGAACCATTCTTGACCGGCACATCCCGTTTACAAGCCGGTTTCTTGATTTCATTACAAAAGGAGCAAAAATAAAATCAGGCGCATACCGGGACCATTATGCGGTTTCGATTACCGGATTGCCCACAGACACAAAGTTCCGGGCATCCTACAGCGGTCCACGGTTGGGGGTGGATACGACCAGTATCGAGCTGCAATGCGCAGATGAAACCCGGACACTGGTCAACTACAATTATCCGGTGAAAAAGACTTTCAAATGGTCGCCCGGAAACTGTTCCGATGTGGTGTTCACGATCAGCCTGGGAAAACTCGTCCTGACCAGACGATATCGGGGGGTTTTCGCTTTTCCCAGATTTCTCAACGACTTTTCCAATGGCCAGCGTGTATTTTATCCCAGTGCATTTCCGGATGAAGAGGCGGCGCTCAGGCGTATGGGTATCCGCTATATCCGGGTCAAGTATCGTCTCCGCGGCCACCAGCCGATTCTGAAGCTATTGAGGAACGCTCCGGGGAAGGCCCCGGAAGTCATAGCGGAATGCCTGCAATGAGGAGATCAAAAAACGCATGGCAATGGGGTGCGTCCGGCAAACACCCGGTGGGGAAGGATTATTTCAGGGTGGGTCCGGAGGCACCATTCCTGAATGCTTTTTCAGACTGGGTGGAAAACGGTTACGGGAAATTGAATGCGGAACGTAGTTCTTCCCGGGTCTACAATTCCTGGCGTTTTTGGGCCAAGGGTGCAAAGAAGGGTTGCCTTTTGTGCGGTGTCGGCAGGGACAGCAGTGACAGTATCGGCAGGCCGTATCCTTTTTTGATTCTTGGGGAAGGTCCTTTGAAAGGCTGGGAAAATCACTGGGATCTCCTGCCGTTCGCCTTTGAGAAAATCTGGGCCCAGATGGAGTACCTGGCAACCGGAAGATTTGTGGATTTCAGACAGATGGAAGATGAAGTCCGGGGTATAGGTTCTCCGAACCCCGGGTGGACGGATTTTGAATCTCAAAGAGCACAAGTCCCGGAACAGGAACCCGCCTTCGAGGAACAGTACCGCTGGTATTGCGGGCAAATCGAAAGTTTAAAGGAGAAACAGGAGATTTTTATCCCCCTGAAGACAGGAGAACCGGGGGCCTACCCTGATTCGGTCAACCTGTTGCATTTTCTTTTGAAAAAAATCCATCGGGGGGCTGTGCCGAATTCGGTGTTCATGGGAGGGGGCCCTGATAGGATTAGCCTGGCGGTGTTCATGCGGCCTTTGGTCCCAGCGGATTTTGTTCGTTTATGGTCTGTTTCCACTGAAGGGAACTGATCGCGGGGACGGCTTGTTGCAGGGTACCGTTGGTTTTTGATTGTAATTCCAGTAGCTGTATGATTTATTTAGTGTCCATCCAGAAATGAGTCCCGCCATGGCGGGACTCATTTCTGGATGGACACTAAATAAATCATACAGCTACTGGAATTACAATCAAAAACCAACGGTACCCTGCAACAAGCCGTCCCCGCGATCAGTTCCCTTCAGTGGAAACAGACCATAAACGAACAAAATCCGCTGGGACCAAAGGCCGCATGAACACCGCCAGGCTAATCCTATCAGGGCCCCCTCCCATGAACACCGAATTCGGCACAGCCCCCCGATGGATTTTTTTCAAAAGAAAATGCAACAGGTTGACCGAATCAGGGTAGGCCCCCGGTTCTCCTGTCTTCAGGGGGATAAAAATCTCCTGTTTCTCCTTTAAACTTTCGATTTGCCCGCAATACCAGCGGTACTGTTCCTCGAAGGCGGGTTCCTGTTCCGGGACTTGTGCTCTTTGAGATTCAAAATCCGTCCACCCGGGGTTCGGAGAACCTATACCCCGGACTTCATCTTCCATCTGTCTGAAATCCACAAATCTTCCGGTTGCCAGGTACTCCATCTGGGCCCAGATTTTCTCAAAGGCGAACGGCAGGAGATCCCAGTGATTTTCCCAGCCTTTCAAAGGACCTTCCCCAAGAATCAAAAAAGGATACGGCCTGCCGATACTGTCACTGCTGTCCCTGCCGACACCGCACAAAAGGCAACCCTTCTTTGCACCCTTGGCCCAAAAACGCCAGGAATTGTAGACCCGGGAAGAACTACGTTCCGCATTCAATTTCCCGTAACCGTTTTCCACCCAGTCTGAAAAAGCATTCAGGAATGGTGCCTCCGGACCCACCCTGAAATAATCCTTCCCCACCGGGTGTTTGCCGGACGCACCCCATTGCCATGCGTTTTTTGATCTCCTCATTGCAGGCATTCCGCTATGACTTCCGGGGCCTTCCCCGGAGCGTTCCTCAATAGCTTCAGAATCGGCTGGTGGCCGCGGAGACGATACTTGACCCGGATATAGCGGATACCCATACGCCTGAGCGCCGCCTCTTCATCCGGAAATGCACTGGGATAAAATACACGCTGGCCATTGGAAAAGTCGTTGAGAAATCTGGGAAAAGCGAAAACCCCCCGATATCGTCTGGTCAGGACGAGTTTTCCCAGGCTGATCGTGAACACCACATCGGAACAGTTTCCGGGCGACCATTTGAAAGTCTTTTTCACCGGATAATTGTAGTTGACCAGTGTCCGGGTTTCATCTGCGCATTGCAGCTCGATACTGGTCGTATCCACCCCCAACCGTGGACCGCTGTAGGATGCCCGGAACTTTGTGTCTGTGGGCAATCCGGTAATCGAAACCGCATAATGGTCCCGGTATGCGCCTGATTTTATTTTTGCTCCTTTTGTAATGAAATCAAGAAACCGGCTTGTAAACGGGATGTGCCGGTCAAGAATGGTTCTGGCATAATATCCCTTTTTCAAATTCCGGCTGACAAACGGCGATGCCGGCCCCCGGATAAACCGGAGGGCACAACCGTCTTCACCGAAAAGAATCCGGTTCGCACGCTGCTGTTCGGATACGCCCTGAAGTTCGACCAGGACATCTTTCTCCCATCGGTTCTGCAGATAGCATGCAGTTTCTCCGGAAACAAACTGCAGAAGAAAATCAAGCGGCCCTTTGACCAGATTCCAGAACATTTCTTCAGAACTCTCGCCGCTTGCGACCGTGGTTCTGAACTGGTTTATCGCTTTCTGCGCCCTGAAAAAAGGGGACTTGCCGACAGTCGGGTCTTCACATCCATAGGCATCTTTGGCAATCTGGAAGGCCGCCGTTCTGGAAGAAGATGCCTGTGTGACCTCCCGGAGGGCGTCCAGATAAGTGCGAAGCGCCTTGGCGGCAATCAGTTCGGATTCCAGCATCTCTCCTGCCTGAGTATTTTTTCCGTCTTTTCCGAACCTTGAAAAAAACCCGCTGCCTTTACCTGAAATGTTTGCCGCAGAACCATCTCCTTTCAGAGATACGAGTTTGCCGGCTGCCAGGGTGTCATTGAACGTGTACACAAGCCTGACCCACGAAGGTACATCTTCCCCCTGTGTGAAAGGCTTCAGTTCCTTACCCATTCGCTCGAACAGGGAAATATAGGGCCCCTTCTTTGTCGTGACCCTGGAGGCCGCCTGTTGCCATTCTTCACGGATTTTGAGCGCACCGGTCCCCTGCGGGAAAAGATCCCCGAAATTATACCACGCAAGGACATAGGCCTTTTTGTACCACCGCTTGAAATCCATCTTCCGGGTTGCAATGATCAGCGGTTCATTAAGAGCGGATTCCATCTCCTCCAGCAACGCGTTTATCTGCTTGTCGCCCGCAAGCGTAAAAGCTGCCGGCACGACCGCCTCATCGGGCCCGGTCCCGCTGCCGCCCCAGAAATCTTTCAGCTTCACGGCGGATAGCGACGGATGCTCGTTGGCCCAGGTCACCAGCCACTGGAGGTTGGTCCCCTCAAGGGTCAGCACGTGTTTCAGGTAGGTCTGCAGTGCATTCATTTCCTGATTCAGACGGGTGGAATCCCTGTTCCAGGCCAGATAACACAGGTACATATTCTGGAACAAGCCCCTGATTTCCGGAATCAACTTCCTGTCCGCGACAAGAACCCTGGAACCGAACGAGGGCTGCGGCAGCGACTGGAGTGTTTCAAACTCTGCTCCTTCCAGTCGGGCTCTCAGTAAATTGATACGTCTGACAAGATAGGCGACATGAGCCCCCATGGCCTCTTTTGAAGTCAGCATGGAAAACCGGGCGACCCTGTCCGCCATCTGCTTGTCAAAAGCAACCAGAAAACCGTCTTTGAACTGTCTGCAATATCTCTCCTTGAGACCCGCCTCCACCTTTCTGCTTTCATTCAACCCGAACCGGGGAACCCACCAACTGCGGTTCCTGGCCTCGACTTCCGCTATCGCCTGACGGTAACGATCCATGATGCTTGCATCGGAGAGGATCTCCCCCTGCAGCACAGGCGGTTTCGAGAATTCTTTGGAAACCAGTCTCAATGTCCTGAGATTTTTAACAAAAGAAAAACTCAGGAGGCCACAGACAGCAAGAGCAACGGCCACCCACGACGTCAACCCCATGTTCTTGGTCAGCCGGTTCCAGTGCAGTGCCCGTTGTGTGGGCACAAAAAGCCTTCTGTCCGCGGGAAGTATCTTTGAAAACAGGTCATGCAGAAAAAGTCCCTTGTTGGTACCCGGCAGGATTTCCCTTTCCTCAATCAGGCCGAGCGCGTTCAGGAAATGGGAAAACGGCCGGCCTTCCTGCCGTCCGCTGCTGAAGAATATTCCCCTGAGTATGGGAGATTCCTGGTAAGGATTTTCCTGAAACGCCCCTCTAATAAAAGCATAAAGGCCGTCTTTCAACCCCTCGAATTCTTCCGGGAAAAGGAGAAGTCCCGGATCGATGGCCGTATCCACGTCACCCGAACCCGCCTTATGAAACAAAAGCAGTCTCAGATCCCTCAGTCGCTCCCCGATCGTGAAAATGGCCCGCTCGAAAAACGTTGCGATGTCATGGGAAAGATCCCGGTTCAGGACACCCATTGCCTGATCATGGGCCTTCTCCGGCAGGTGGTCGCAGAACTGGGTCATGCCCTGGACGAGATCACATTTGGTAATCAGGACATAGACGGGAAACTTGGCTCCCAGCACCCGCATCAGTTCGTCCATACGTTTTCGGATATTCCGCCCGTCGTTTTCCAGGGTTTCCGGCTCGGCCTGGAGCAGTTTGTCCGCGCTCACTGTCACCACAAGACCATTGATCGGTTCCTTTTTTCGAAATTTCACGAGCTGTGCGAGGAATTTTTCCCATTCATCCTTGTCCCGGCCTTCATCCACCGGGATGGCATACCGGCCTGCCGTATCCAGGATAACCGCTTGTTCAAAGAACCACCAGTCACAATTACGGGTACCGGAGATTCCCGATGTCCGGCTGACCTCTGTAAATGGGGAAGAAAGGCGTGCGCTTTCGATAGCCGTTGTTTTTCCGGAACCACTCTCACCGATCACAAGATACCACGGAAGCACATACAGAGGGTTGCCCTGTTTTTTCAGGTAAGAGGACTTGAGGGCGGTAATAGCTTCCTTCCAGCGGTCCTGAAGCTCTCTTGCAGCCTCTCTTTCCTTGTCTCCAAGGCCGTTCAAATAGGAATCATCCTGTTCTATAACCTGGTGGACGAATTGCTCCTCGCTGCGTTTGATCCATAATTTTCTCAAGAAAATCAACCCAAAGCACAGACCGAGAAGGCCGAGAACGACAAAAAAGCCGACCCACCACGGCCAGCCGATAATCAATACGATCCCGAAAACGACCAGAATGGCCAGAAGGACGGCCGATGCGATAAGAATAATTTTTGGTATGTTGGACAACCCCTGATTCATTACGGCACCGTGCTTAGAAGGTTCTCTCCAATGTTACCCAGTATAAACCAGTAGATGAGGAATAAAAACAGATAAACCGCGACAGGCAAGCCCATACACAAGAGCGTGAACGAGGAGAACCGTTCGGTTCCGTTTCCGGAAGATGGTTCGCCTGATTGGGAAGGATAGGCATCCGGGAACAGCTCCCCTTTTTCGAGTGACGGAAGGCCCATGCTACTGCCGGTCAGAAGTTTCAGGTTGGATATCCTGACCTGTTCCAGAAGATATTCATCCCCTTCGTGACAGAAGCGCCCGGAAAAACCCATTGCCAGACACAGATAATAGACTTCCCGGACATCCCTCTGATGAGGACCGATGGCATTTAACCGGTCAAAGAAAATCTCTCCTGCATCGGTTGTCTGGTAATATACACGCTGAAGCTGCTCCGCCTGCCACCGATGCTTTTCCTTCCAGGACGAGCTCAGGATCGCCTCGTCTATCCAGGCAAAAATGGCGAATCGCGCCTGGTCATAATCCTCCTGAGGGAAATTTCCCTCACCCAGGGCTGTCTGGCTCTCTGAAATCAGGCGCTGGATATCCGTTTTTACCTGATCGAAGGGCGGCTGCCTGGTATTGACCGTTTTCAGAAAATAGGCAACATAAGCAATAAGTTCCACAAAACAATCCGTCAAACGCATCCTAACCTCTCCCGACAACCATGAGTTCGACCTTCAGATCTTCCGGAGCAGCGTCCCAGTACAGGGCGATATTGCAACCCCTCTCCACCTGGGCCCATTGATCAGTGTGGTGGTCGATCTGGAAATAAACGGCATGTGCCCGACGGGGCAATTCCTGCGGTGGCACCGGGAGATGTTCGAGTTTGACCCCGGGAAGCGCACGGGCGATAAGAATCGGCAGAGACTCCCGCGAACCCAGTTTCGCCACTGTCTCCAGCGACTGAACCACGGACTTGTGGTCCCCTTCCGTTTCCATGACCAGATAAAACCGGTTCCGGCCCTCAAAAACGGACGGGGGCAACTCCGCCGCATAATAGGTCCCATCGAATACCAGTTCAAAAATATATTCCGGACCGGCGGTAATCTCATCCAGCAGCCGCGTCAGCAGGGACTGAGCGGCGGAAAAACATCCCCAGAGATCTCTGTGATCATAGCCCGGCAAAAGACGGTTTCCGTCATCCAGCTCTCCCAAAACAGTGACATGCTCTGAGAAAGACGAGAGTTCCCCGATCATTTGCTTCATCACCCCGTAGACGTCCCAGGGATGAGCCTGGCGGGACTCGGTGAAGTGGGTAAGCACCGGGATGTACCGGTTAAGGGATCTCAGGGCCAGGAGATAGACCATGTCCCTGGCACCGAATTCAGCGGTATGGATACCTCTTTCCCGTTTGTAGGATTCGAGCTGCCGGCCCCGGGAAGCAATCTGATCCCTGATTTCCCTGACGATCTTCATCAGGGTTCCGGAACCTCCGATGGTAAGACAGGGAGGAACAAAACTGCCGGACAGCATTATCTCCTCCCCCTTTCTCTCCAGTTGCGCCACCGGAACGATCGTGTAGTCCCCGAGTTGGTCCGTTTCTGTTTCCCAGAATATCTTCAGCACATGATATAGGCGTTTGACCTCGGCCGGCGGACCGTTCTGATGCAGGTCCGGCAGCGTCTCAGGCTCCGTCTTTGCCATGAACCGGGTCGTAATGTCTCCGAGTTTCTCGGTCCCGGAAAACACCGTCACATTTTCCCCGGCCTCGTTCCACTTTTTCATTCCCACGTACACGGTAAAAGGCTTGCCGCCCTCCATCCAGGCCTCATCAAAAGAACGGGCTTCAATCACTGCGTTACCCGGGAAAACCACGTAACTCATGTCAGAGAAAAGGAATTCTCCTTTCAAAAGGTTGAAAGAAAAACTGGCCAGAGCAGTCTCCTGAATCTCCAGCCCGGCAGTACCCCAGAAATGCGGTTTGAGAAACCGGTGAAAAGGTCTCAGCAGAGACTGAAAAAACAAATCCGCCCGTTGGAAATGATGCGGTTGTAAAAAAAGCCCCTGATGCCAGAAAAGCGGTTTTTCCATTTTCTGTTTCCCTTGTTTCTTGATTCAACAATTCAAATGCCACAATAACGCGGATTCAGACGGATTCGCTGGTATTCAGGAACAGGCCGAAG
>CAYTJI010000017.1:0-7407 GCA_964438065.1 uncultured Desulfobacteraceae bacterium
CAGCGGGTACTAATACGCAACGGTTGTTGCCGGGCGCGGAGCGTCCGGCAACAACCAGAAAAACAAATACATCCGGTAATAAATGAATAAAATCTAGGGTGTTATAAACATTGATCTTCCGGATAGCGAGTATGAACTCCTCTAAAATCAGGTCAAAAAACACGTAGCAACGGAATATGAATCAACCAAGGGCGAAATAGCCGAGTTGATCCGGACCTTCAAAATTAAAGGTTACAGCCACGATGCGTCATACACGATTGAACATTATTTATTTTTTGCCTTCGTACTTTTCATCTCTTTCATGAAAGCTTTTTTTCGCGCCCTGCTTTTTTCTCTTACTGAGAAAATTCCACTCCCCTTCCTCATAACGCAGATTGGTGAAGAGCGTGTGGCTGTAATACCCGATCGGCCAACCCCGTGTGATGCCCATGGCATCAAGGATCAAATGGTTGGTCGCCTTGCCGATATCGATGCCATCCCTCGGGTAAACGGTCAAAAGGCGACAGAGGTCGTTCACCTCTTCTTCAAGCCTTTCTTCCGGGACTGATTTTGTCGCCCACCCGATCTGGGCGGCCTCCTTCCCGGTAATATGCCTGCCTGTCAGGAGAAGATCCCTTGCCCGGGTATAGCCTATTTTCAAATAAAGAATGGGAATCGTAGGAATACCACTGCCACAGAAACCCATTCTCTGCTCGGGGTGCCCGATTTTCGCGTCATCAGCAACAATGGTAAAATCAGACGACTCGGCAATGAGAGCGCCTTCTCCCAAACAGTGGCCCTGTACCTGGGCCACAGTGATCTTGGGAGATATCAGGATTTTATGTTCCATCTCATACCAGTACCGGTCGATCTTGAGCCTGGCATGCTGACTGGGACGTCTTTTCCCCGGCTCCTTGTCAAAGTTTTCATACACTTTATATATCTTTGTCAGATCATGCCCGGCACAAAACGACTTTCCTGCGCCTTTGAACACAATGACTTTCAGATCATCATCGATTTCCGCTTCTTCAATCGCGGCCAGCAGATCATCAAAGATACCGCCCTCCCAGGGAAAATCCACCACATTCAGGCGGTCCGGAAGGTTCAAGGTAATAGTCCCTACCGCATCTTTCTTTTCATATATCACATACTTGTAATCACCCATATTTATTACTCCTCAAAAACAACTGAAAAACGAATTTGAGCCGCCGCACGCCGCCACGGACATCAGAAGGCGTCCGTCGGTATTTTCAGCCCGGCACAAACACCCGGCTGCTCCTGAACAACAAAAACCGCTGATGGTCGCAGTGACACGCACCACCCGAAGTGGGGCGATCGGGGATTAGCCGACCCCCCTCAAAAAATACAGTTTCCGCCCGGGTACAAATTATTCAAGGTTAAAAACCCTGATGGCATTGTCCCTTAGTACGGCCTGTTTGGTTTCGTCCCGGATGTTCAGCTCCATGAACTGTTCCTTGCAGCGACCGAGACCCAAACCGTTCGTACCGAACAGACATTTCTTTCGGCCACGTGTGTTCATGAAATTGACAATCGCGGGATCCAAATACCTGGGTAGATGGGCGCTCACGTCTAGATACACATTTGGATGTTTCCACGCCAGCGCGATCAGCTCTTCGCACCACGGCCATCCGGTGTGGGAACCGATGATCGTCAGTTCAGGAAAATCAAGGGCCACTTTATCCAGATAAATGGGTCGCCCCGGGTCACTGGGCAAAATCTCCAGCGAATGGCCGAGCTGCATGGAAAATGGAATGCCCAGTTCGACACACTTGGCATAACACGGATACATGGCCGGCGCGTCAGGTCTCATATCCTGACCCAGCACATGGGCATAAACCCCTTTGAAACCGAATTCTTTGACTGCCCTTTCAATTGTATTCAGACTTTCCACGATCTTGAGCGGGTCGTAGGGTGCCATGCCAATCAATCGATCCGGGTATGCCTTGATGGAATCATAAATCTGTTCCAGCGAAAAATTGATCAATAACTCCCTGCGATGATAGGAATACATCCGGGGCATGGTAACAAAAACTTTGTCATACCCGGCCTTATCCATTTCAGCGATGAATTCGTCCGTGCTGCACATGATAAAAGGGATTTTCCCCTTAAACATGGTATCTTTCATGAGCCTCATCTCAGGGCTGCCTTCCCACCATATCTTGACCAGTTCAGGATCAAAAGGGTAATTCATGACATCAATAGCCTTAATATCGTCCATCTTCATCCTCCTTCAGCTCAGTTCTTATTCGCCCTGAATAATAATCGATCCTGTAAGGCCGCCGCCGCCGCAGGCCGCCGCCAGGCCATATTCCCCGGGTTTCAGGATATTTGCCAGATGCAATGTCAGCCTCGCGCCCGTATAACCGGTGGGATGCCCCAGAGAAATGCCGCCGCCATGAAGATTGGTCTTCTCCCAGGGAATGCCCGCCTCATTAATGCAGATACAGTTAACCACGGCAAAGGCCTCATTGATTTCAAAGGCAGTGATGTCATCAATCGACAATCCGACCTTCTTCAGATGTCTGGGAATCGTCACGGACGGGCCCTCCGGGAAGTAACCCGGATCAACACCGTAAAACATGTAGTCTACCACATGGGCCATGGGTTTCAGTCCGAGTTCCGCTGCCTTCTGACGGGTCATCATGACCATGGCACCCGCCCCGTCGGTAATGCCGGAAGATTGACCTGCAGTAACCGTACCGTCTTTCTTGAACGCCGGAGGCAGTTTCTGCATCTTTTCCAAGCTGACATCCGGTCTGAGGCATTCGTCTTTCTCGAAGACCCATTCGGGCTTTTTCTTTGTTGCCGGAATCGTTATGGGCACGACTTCCTTGTCAAACACCCCGTCTTCCCATGCCTGAACCGCTCTCCTGTGGCTTTCATATCCGATCTTATCCTGCTCTTCCCGGTTGAGTTTGTACTTTTGAGCACTCTGCTCCGCAATTAATCCGGGACTCAGACCACAAAAGGGGCAGATCAGATACAGAAAGGCATCCTCAATCTTGATATCCGTCAGCCTGAAACCCTGCCAGCGTGCACCTCTCAACAGATGGGGAATATTGCTCATGCTTTCCATGCCGCCCACAACGATGATCTCGGCATCTCCCACACGGATAGCCTGTGTCGCAAGAGACACGGCCTTTATTCCGGCGGCACAGACCTTGTTAACCGTATGGGCTGCGGTCGGGATGGGTAATCCGGCTTTCAACAGGGCCGTTCTCGCCGGATTGGTCCCCGTCCCGTCCTGCCTTGTGTGAGACATGATCACCTCGTCCACCATGTCCGGTGTAATACCGGCCTTTTCCACTGCAGCCTTGATAGCCGCACCGCCAAGATCATACACTTTCAGGTCTCTCAAAGCCCCACCGAAACGTCCGATGGGAATACGTACCCCACTTACGATGACGCAATCTTCCAGTTTAATCATATCCAAACCTCCTTTTTTCGTAACGGTTCAATGCTCGGCCGAATTGAATGGGCGGAAACAGAAGCGCATACTCGGAGAATTATCCCCGGAAGCCTGCCGATGTCCTTAAATAGTGTCCATCCATAAATGGCCCTTTTGCCCAATATCCGCGTTGCGCAAAAAAAATAATCCTCGGGATATCAACCAGATGCCTGCCTCTCCCGTTAAATTCACCATAGTGACAGCGCACCGTTTTAATCGGGACGGTTATTTTTTCGCGTGCCCTCGCTCAAAGTCCGGGATCTTCGACTTGATCTTGAACAAAAATCCTCATTTATGGATGAACACTAACTAAATAGTCCCGAAAATCAACAGCCAGCAGTCATCCTGTGTTCATCCGATAAACGGTCAGGCAGAATCCCCTTGCCCGGGGACTTCAGACAGCTTTGTATTTCCTGCTTCCGACATCCGCTCAGACACCGTGCTCAGGCGATATCTCTCCTTTCAACCGTCGTATAACCTGCGACAATATCCTTATCATCCTGATTTTTCATCCAGACCTCACACTTTATGGAGACACGATCGTCTTCCCTGTTTTTCTCGGTAACCGTGGCCCCTACCAAAAGTGTGTCTCCCGGAAACACCGGGCGGATGAGACGCAGATCCATGCCTCCGCCGGTAATCCAGTCCTCTCCAAAATCCCTCGCCATGAGCTCGGAAATATACGCGATAAACTGATATCCCGGTGCGATTGTACTTTTGAATGCGGTTTTCCTGGCGTATTCGGGGTCCACATGGATCGGATTGTAGTCTTCAGCCGCAGCAATATAGGCGTTTATTTTTTCCTGGGTCATATGCTTCTCTATGGGCGACAACTCCTGACCCGGCGTGATGTCTTCAAGGTTAATTCTCCCAGCCATTTTCCCTACCTGATAACAGTCCATTCAGCACCTTTCCACCGACGAGCATGAACAATTACCGTTTCCCGTTTATTCGGGCTGCGGCGGCCAGATCACGGTAATGGTACTCAAAGCCGCCTTTTCACCGTCCGGGGTGAATGCCTCCCCTGTTATGACGACAAAATCCCGGCCTTTCTTTTGATAGACATCCGTCACAACGGCCTTGACCGTCACCGTATCACCCAAGGCAACCGGACGGTAGAATGCGTATTTCTGACCTGCCTGAATTAATCCGGGCGGGGTCCTTTTGTCAATGGTTTTCAACACCCGACTGGGGGTCACATACAGGGAAATTGTCGTGGGGGGCACAACCAGGCAGCCGAATCTGCTTTTTCCGGCATATTCCTCATCCGTATAGAGCGGGTTGCTCTCCTCAACCCCTTCAATGAACTTGGTGATGATATCCCTGCTCAACGTATAGGTGTATTCCGGGAACTTCATCCCCCGTGAAAATTCCGACAGACGCATTACTTCCATTTCATTTTTACTCGTTGCAGGTTGGCGTCTTATGTATCATCATACGAATCAATGTGCCTGAAGTCCAAAACAGCAACCCTTCAGGCACATCCACCCTGACTTATTTCTTGCTGTAATCGTAGAAACCTTTCCCTGTTTTTACACCCAGATCACCGGCCTGCACAAGCTGTCTCAGCAGTGGCGGCGGCAGAAAACTGGGTCCCAGTTTACTGTTCAGATCTTCAAGCACATACAGACAGGTGTCCAGCCCGATCAAATCCGCCAGCGCCAGTGGTCCCATGGGCCAGTTAAAGCCTGCCTTGCACGCCCGGTCAATGTCTTCGGCAATACCGATACCCTGCTCCAGACACCGGATGCCTTCGTTGACCATGGCAATCCCGACACGACTGGTTACAAAACCCGGGTAATCCTTGCAGGGAACCGGCAGTTTGCCCACGCTGGTCAGATATTTTATTGTCTCTTCAACGGTTTCATCACTGGTCCTGCGTCCTTTGGCCACCTCGACAAGCTTCATGAGGACGGGCGGGTTGTGAAAGTGGGTGCCGATCGTCCGATGGGTGTGTTTGGTCTGGTTCATGATCTCGGTGATGGGCAATGCAGACGTACAGCTGGCAAGAATGACGTTTTCAGGCATGATCTCGTCAAGCTCTTTAAATATTTTCTGCTTGATGGCCACGTTTTCAACCGCAGCCTCGATCACCATATCCACGTCTTTGGCCTCGTCATAACCTTTTATGAGTTTCAATCGGCCTTCAATCGCCTTGGCCTCATCCTCCGTGATTTTTCCCTTTGATGCAAGTTTCCCGACGGACTTCAAAACGCCGTCCCGGCCCTTTTTCTGGGCGTTTTCATCCACGTCATACATCAGAACTTCGGAACCTCCCATGGCGCAAACCTGAGCAATGCCCGAACCCATCTGGCCACAGCCGATAACCATCATTTTTTTTACGTCCATAATGTACCTCCTTAAAACGGGTTGTTTATTCACTGCCGATTAACAATTTCTCTTCGTGCCCCCACCGAAACCTGTGAGTTCATTGCCACCGTATTCTTCCTGATTCGGGTCAGGAAGAATACACCTCCCGTCTCGGAAGCCGCCCAACGGCCTCGACGGACCAAACCTATTCTACACCAGCCATTTCCTTAAGCTTTTTCCGGTCAGTCTTCCCTCCGACCGTCTTGGGGATTTCATCCAGGAACATCACCTCCCGTGGATACTCGAATTTTCCCAACTGATCTTTGACATACTGTTTGAGTTCATTGGCCAGTTCCTCACTCGGCTCCCGGTTCACCTGAACATATGCGCGGGCGATTTGCCCCCTGTCCTCGTCGGGCACTGCAATAACAGCGGCCTCCAGTACAGCATCGTGCGTCGAGAGGGTACTTTCAATTTCAGCTGAACTGATCGTCCAGCCGGCGGAAATAATGACATCGTCTGAACGTCCCTTGCACCAGAAATGTCCGTCCTCATCGACCATGCCGATATCTTTGATATAAAACCATTCGCCGCGTCTCTTGACAACGATCTCCCCGGACTGCCCAGGCGGGACCGGATTCCCGTTTTCATCGACGACCGCGACTTCCAGGCCAAGAATCGGCTTTCCCAGTGCCCCGGGTTTGACTTCCCAATTTTCAAAACCGCCGAAATTGGCCAGGATCACACCGACTTCCGTTGATCCGTAAAAACTGCACGGAGACACCCCGAATTTTTCCTTGATGAACTCAAACGTGGCCAGGTCAAACGGCTCTCCGCTGTAACTCATCTTCTTGATTTTGAATTTGTAGTTGTCTATAACCCCAGAATTCTTCATCCTGCGGTACACGGTCGGGGCTGCGCTGAAATTCGTGATCTCAAACTCTTCCAGGGCTTCCATAATTCTTTTCTCATCAAACCGGCCGTTGTAGGAACCAATTGAGGCGCCCAGAGCCAACGGCACACATGTCCCATACCACAAGCCATATCCCCACGCCGGCGAAGAAGGGCAGAAGTACCGTTCACCGGGTCTCAGGCCGATCACAAAAACCCCGTTTGGTATCCCGGTATAAACACTTTTGTGAAAATGGGGAATCGCGTCGGGAAATTTCTTTGTCGTACCGCTTGTGTACTGCAAAACAGCGACATCCTTGGCCTTGGTGGGATAAACATCGATCGTCTCGGGCTTGTCCTTGATAAAATCATCAAAGTCCTTGCCGACGACGATAACCCGTTCCACCAGGCTCCGGTCGATGGCCCCGGCGGTTTCCGGTGTCGTAACAAGGACCTTGGCGTTGGAGTCCTTAAGCCTGTACTCCACATTTTCCGGCGCAAAAAGAGTAAAACACGGGACTGCATGCGCACCGATCTTGAACGTACCGAACAAGGACACGTAATACTCTCTGCAGGGGTCCAGCATAATTGTCACCCGGTCCCCCGGCCCGATCCCGATGTCCTTCAGCGCGTGTGCAAACTGGGAGGACCAACGGGCAAGCTCATCAAACGTATATTGTTCCGTGTGTCCATCCTCAAATTTGAGCCGGAGTGCCGTTCCCTTTCCCACATGACGGTCAATACATTCATGAGCGATA
>CAYTJI010000017.1:7417-13018 GCA_964438065.1 uncultured Desulfobacteraceae bacterium
TTGAAATGATCCGGGTCACCATCAAAAATATCCCAGACCTGGTCCCAGTTGAATTTCTCTTTTGCCTCTTCATATGTTTTATAATCCAGTATGCCCATTAGCTTACCTCTATCGAATTCAAGGTTCAGATCGCGGATCCCGAGTGAAAATCATGGGCTCGGACATATGCAACCCGGATTTCCAGACTTGCGTCTTGAATCCGGGTATCAAATCCCGGCCTCCTGATTGGAATTCAGGAATCCCGGCCATTGATTCGGCATCCGCGGTCCACAATCAGAGTCATCCAATATACCCGCCATCCACAGGCAGCACCTGGCCCGTAATATAATCCGACTCGGAAGATGCCAGAAAAACAAAACTGTGGGCGACCTCATCCGGTTCGCCGAAACGGCCGAGCTGAATCCGGCCCTCATAAATTTTTCTGAGCTTTTCATCGCTCTGAACTTTCTGGGTCATGTCGGTCTTGATCACACCGCAGGATATGGCATTAACATTAATATTGTAGCGTCCCAGCTCTCTCGATGCGGATTTTGTGAATCCGATAATCCCCGCCTTGGCCGACGCATAGTTGATTTGTCCGATAGTACCGAACAGCCCGGCCGTTGAAATCACATTGATAATCTTTCCGGATTTCTGCTCACTCATATGACGCGCCGCTGCCTGAGTGCAGGTAAAAGTCCCTTTCAAATGAATGTTCAGAATCCTGTCCCACTGCTCCTCGGTCATTTTGAGCAACATGGCCGGAATGGAAACTCCGGCATTATTGACCAGGATGTCCAATCCGCCCAACTCATTAACAGCAGTCTCGATCATGTTCTGCGCATCTGCAGTTGATGCAACATCCGCTTTGACCGCAACGGCTTTTCTACCGAGCTTTTGAATTTCAGCCACTGTTTCGTCAGCGGTCTGGCTGTTCTTGACATAGTTTACCAAGACATCGGCACCTTCTCTTGCAAATGCTATGGCCACAGCACGGCCAATCCCCCGGCCTGCGCCTGTGACAACGGCAACTTTATCCTTCAATCTCATTTTTCATCTCCATAATATTTGATATTATCCCGGCATCTTGTAACATATACAAGTCCGCGCCGGGGTGAAAAAAACAGTAATATCCGTATACTGTCCAACAACATACAGGATAACTTCCTGCCATGGTATGATGCGCCTTCCCGCCCCCGGATCAACCGTTCTTCAACAGCCTGTTAGAAAAGATCATCCAAGTCATCACTGCCCGGAGGCATCTTTCCATGCTGTTTCATGTATTGCTGAACGAGCTGGCGTTCCTTGCCGGTGTACATGGGATCCAGTTCATAGGTAAAATATTTCACATCTCTGCCCATGTCAAACTCGTCCTGGAGGCCTTCTCTTAAATTGATGACACCAACAATATTGTATATTTCTTTGTTTTCGTCATACAGGACATAGACGCCTTCCTGCTCGGGCACAGCCGCGATCGTCTCCTCGTCAAAGGTCAGCCACGACTCCGGAGGCATGACAGGGGATTGGATGAAAAATCTCAAATCACACCCCAGGCATCTCTTGGCCTCAGACACTGCGGCATCCCTGTCAAACCCAAGAACGACTTCGGAAAATCCGGAAAGCCTTTCCCGTACAGGCCTCATGGGAAGTGCCCTCCGTCCTTCCAGGATATTTACGGCCCCGGGACCGGCCCACAACTGAACCGGTTCCTTCTCGGCAAGGACCAGTTCTATGTTCCCCTCACCGCCCAGAAACCGATCTATATTTTCAGCAGCCGTTCTGCCGCTCTGGACCGCGTCAATGACCGTAGCCGGGCCTGTGAGCGCATCCCCGCCCACAAATATGCCCTTTGCCGGGTTTTCCTTTACCGTATCCACCCCGTCCGGCATAACCACCTGCTGACCGATGGCGGCAATCAGCGTATCGTAGTGCTGTTTCTGTTCGCTCCCTTCAACCGGTACCGGACGACGTCTCCCGCTGTCGTCCGGCTCACCCAGCTTCATCCGGATGAACGTAATCTCCAGTCTGCCGTCAGCCTTGTCGATCTTGACCGGCGCCACCAGATATTCTATCTGAACGCCCTCTTCCAGGGCGGCTTCAATTTCCTCCTCATACGCAGGCATCTCCGCCCGGGTCCGACGGTACAGGATCGTCACCGTTTCTGCCCCGAGACGAAGGGCGCTCCGGGCGGAGTCTGCCGCCACATTCCCTCCACCGATAACCGCAACACCCTTTCCCACGTCAATTTTTTCTCCCAGATTCACTTTTCTCAGGAAAGTGACGCCGTCAATCACGCCGTCAGTATCCTCACCCGGGATCCCCAGGGAATACCCCTTGTGGGCGCCAACACCTACAAAAACCGCGCCAAATCCGTCCGAGAGCAACTCGTTCACCGATTCCACTTTCCGGTTCACCTTTATTTCGGCACCAGCGTCCTGTATCAACCGGATCTCCCGGTCCAGGACCTCTCTGGGAAGTCTGTAATCCGGAATGCCCACCCGCAGCATGCCACCAGGCTCAGGCAGAGACTCAAAAACCGTGACTGAATGGCCCATCAAGCTCAGATAAAAGGCGGCAGTCAATCCCGCAGGCCCGGAACCGATAACGGCAACGCTCTTGCCTGTCTTCCGGATGTCCTGAGGTACGGGACTGAACCCGCCACCCATATCCGCGGCCGCCCGTTTCAAAGCGCATATGGCTACGGGAGCATCAATCTGAGACCTTCTGCAATCCGTCTCGCACGGGTGAAAACACACCCTCCCAAGGGTCTCCGGTATCGGGAGTTTTTCATATATGACCTTGAGGGCTTCCTCAGGGCGCCCCTCCTTCAGGTAGCGAACGTATCTGGGAACGTCCGTTCCGGCAGGACAGCTGTTTTTGCAGGGGACCAGAAAAGTTTCCCGTTCCCCCACACCGGTAACCGTATCCTTGAGCGCGCCGGTGGGACATACCTCGATACAGAACCCGCAAAACTGGCATCCGGATTCCCTGAGTGTCGGTGCCTTGCTTCCCACAACCACACGGCCGTCTTCAACCACAAATCCGAGGGCGTCGGAACCTTTGACATCCCTGCAAACGCGGACACATCGCAGGCATCCGATGCACAGGTTGTAATCCCTGACGAGAAGAGGCTCATCTTCCAGGATAGGGAAATTCAACGGTTTGTAGGGAGGAAGCCCCATTTCCGTCCCGATAAACTGAGCGACCTTCTGAAGTTCGCACTTCCCGAAATTGTCACAGCACCTCTCGGGCTCCGGGATATTTGACGAACAGTTTATCCGGTCGCACCCGTCCGACTGGGCGCAAAGAAGACATGCGTGCGGATGGCTCTCCAGAAGGGCTTTCAACCGCTCCTGCCGCGCCTTTTTCACCTCCGGCGAGTCTGTAATTACCACCATACCATCTTCAATCGGTGTATGGCAGGACTTATGAAGGCCTTCGCGCCCATCAATCTGAACAAGACACAATCCGCAACCCTCAAACGGCATGCCCGGCTCACCCTTGTGCGGCACGCCACCGACATAGACTTCCCGCATGGAGTGCACTTCCGAAGAAGCCTCCAGCTGGGGATGCCGGCATAAATGAGGAATGTAGATCTCCGCATCCAGAGCGACCTCCAGAACGTTATTTCCCCGGGCCTCTATTTTCTGTCCGTCGATTGTTATCGTTGCCATAATCCTCTACTTTTTCATTTTTTTCTCATAAAGGACTTTCCCGAACAGGGCCGCCCCGATGGCACCGGCAAGCTGATAGTCCACGTCTGACTTCAGGGATGTGATGCCAAGGTGTTTCTCAAGCCTTTCCACAATACCGCGGTTTTTGGCAATGCCCCCCGTGATAACAAAGTCCTCGACGACGTCAATCTCTTTTATCATGGTGAAAACGCGATAGGACATTGCGGAGCAATATGCCGCCAGTGCTTGGTTGACATTGTAGCCTTGTTTCAGGAGGCTCAGCATCTCGGCCTTGGCAAAAAGAACACAGGTAGTACTGACGGGTTCGGGTTCCTCGTCCACATCAAAGGAGCGGTCACCGACCTCGACGATCGGGACCTGCAGGAGATCCGCAATAACCTCCATTCCCCGGCCGGTTCCGGCCGCACACTTTTCGTTCATCAAAAAGTTCAGGACCTTCCCTCTCTCATCGCACCGAATGGCCTTCAGGTCCTGTCCACCCATGTCCATCACCGTCCGAACCGAGGGCCCATACATGTAATTGGCTCCGCGTGCGTGGCAGGCAATCTCGGTAATGGCCTTGTTGGCGAAAGGCACCTTGACCCGGCCATATCCGGTTCCTACGGTAAAATGGATATCTTCGATTGTCATGCCGTCGGTTGCCTCAAGCGCCCAGTTCATCACGTTCCTTGCACTCTCCGGGCTGTTATAGCCGGTTCTTGTGTTCGCAGAGGCATACATCTCACCGTCCACAAACACCACGGCCTGGGAGCTGACCGATCCCACGTCCACCCCTGCACTGATGATTTCGCCTTTTCTCCAGTCTATATCTTTGTTGGCCCAGTTCGTTTCAGTCCAACGCCAATATTCTTTTTTTTCTTCTTCAGCCATTCTTTATATCCTCCATGTGCCTTCTTATTTACTGTCCGCCGCGGTCAGGGCAGCGCCATAGGCCGCAATGAATTCGACATCTTCAGGTATGATGAGTTCATCCAGTTCCAAATCTGCTTTTAATGATCGCTGAAGACCGAGCCCTTTTGCCGCGCCTCCGATAAAGGCCACCTTCGGTTCCACAACCACACGTCTCGCCATGGATGCCAGACGGTCGGATATCCCGTCACAAACCGCTTTACAGATATCCGGTCTGGGTGTTTCCTCATGAACCAGCGAAACGACCTCTGACTCGGCAAAAACCGCGCACTGCGCATTGATCGGTATCGACTTGTCTGATTTAAGCGCCTCTTCTCCAAACTCCTCAATCGTCAGCTGCATGGCCCTGGACATGGCTTCTATGAAAGCACCTGCTCCTGCGGCACACTTTTCATTCACTGCAAAATCCAGCACCTTGCCCCCATCAATCTTGATGGCCCGTCCCTCTTCAGCACCGACATCCAGAATCGTTTTCACTTCGGGATTGATCTCTTTCATGGCCCTGGCATCGGCTGTAACAACGCTCATGTCTTCATCATAACCTTTGACCTCAGGCAGCCTTGATCCGGTTGCCACGGTTTTTTCAATCTGGTCGCGGGATATACCCGCCTCGCTGAGGGCAGCCTCCCAGGCCCTGTTCCAGGCGCCTTCAGCCTCCAGGCCTGCCGTAGAGATACCCTTGCCCACTATCCGGCCATCTTTCAGGATAACAACCTTGACGGTCTTTGCTCCTACATCTGCTCCTGCTGTTATCATTTAAAATCCCTCCTTAACATTCGGAAATAATTACACTGGTTAAATCACACAGGAGTTTCAGTTTAACGCCTGTCCGGGAATCCAAGCAGAGTCCTCCGCCAGGCATTTCCACTGGAACTTCGTTATTCTTCAGACAGTTTTTTGAGACCCACCGTCTCCATGAATGTGTCTATCTTGTCGATGGTTCTGGGCAGATCGAATTCCCGTTCATCGGCCAGGTTCCCCTCATATGTCAGGGCCGGTATCCCCTGATCGGCCAGGT
>CAYTJI010000018.1:0-12759 GCA_964438065.1 uncultured Desulfobacteraceae bacterium
CCGAGTTTATCCCGCCTGGAGGCGGGACGGCGTTGGCAAGGACTTGAAGTATCGTACGCGCTTGCAGGATTTAGGTGTCAATTAAAAAGTCATACTGCTTATAACCGCTCTGTGGGGATATTTCAATAAAAAAACAACGCTGTCAGGCTGCCTGTCAAGCTCAATGTTCCCTGAAACGAATCATGGGGACAAAAGTCTCCGGCTTCAGACTGGCGCCCCCCACCAGGGCCCCGTCAATATCCGGCTGAGCCATAAGGTCAGCAATATTGGCGGGATTTGCACTGCCACCGTAGAGGATGCGAACCTGGTTCGCCGTACCGGGGTTGAAAGTTTCTTCAACCCACTTTCGGATGAAGGCATGAACCTCCTGGGCCTGATCCGGAGTGGCGGTTTTTCCTGTCCCAATCGCCCAGACAGGTTCATAGGCCAGAATCGTGGAAGGAAGCATCATTTGATCGGCTTTAAAATTACTCAGAGATTCATCCAGTTGCTGCCGGATAATATCAAAAGTATGCCCGGCCTTTCTCTGTTCCAGGGTTTCCCCGATGCATACAATGGGGATGAGCCCCAGAACCGCCGCCGCCTTCAGCTTGAGATCAATGTCCTGATCCGTTTCATGAAACAGGGATCTTCTTTCGGAATGGCCCACGATAACATGGGTGCACCCGGCTTCCTGCAACATTCTCCCGGACACTTCTCCGGTATAGGGCCCACTCATTTCGTGATACATGTTTTGACCGGCCAGGAAGATTTTTGCCTCCCCAATGGCCTGCCTGACCGCTGCCAGAGACGTGAAAGGAGGCGCGACCAGTACGTCAACACCCTCCAAGTCAGAGATGCCTTCCGCAATCCCCTGAATAAGAGCAATTGATTCCTTTATGCTCAGATTCATTTTCCAGTTGCCGGCAATCAAAGGCCTTCTCTCAAACATTTTTCCTCCCCTGTTCGCTCAACGAACAGCCGACACCGGGTAAAAGGCGGGTGTGGTGCCTTATCCCGATTTCAGCATCTTTCCGGCCAGAGCAATACCCCGTTTTCCGGCCTCCTGGGCCCTTTCGCCCAGTTCACTCAACCCCATGTGGTTCCGTTTCTGCGCCACTTCAACAACCATCGGCAGATTCACCCCGGTGAGCACCTCCACCGCCTCTTCTTCCAGAAATGACAGACTCAGGTTGGAGGGGGTTCCACCGAACATGTCCGTAAGCACCAAAACCCCGTCACCAGTGTCAAGCGTTTTGATTTCTTTAGAAATCTCCTTCAGCAGTCTTTCGCTTTCCGTAGTCTGCGTGATCGATATGGCACCTGCAGCCTGTAGGTTTCCCAATATAAGCTCGGCCGCGTTCAGCAGCTCTTTCCCCAGATCACAGTGTGAGATAATCAGTAATCCAATCATATTGGTATCCAAACGCCATTCAGTGGATCAGGACTCCTCATTGGCATGCACTATTGTCTGATAAATCGCTTCCGTGCTGTCGGCTTCCATCAGCTTATCCCGAAAGGGCCGGCTCTTTAACATTTTTGCTATCTTCGCCAGCACCTGGAGATGAACACCGGAAGAATTATCCGGGGCCACGAGGAGAAAAAAAATAAATGTAGGCTGTCCGTCCATGGACTCAAAATCCAGCCCCTTTCTGCTCCTACCGAATGAAATCACGGGATGTTCAATCCCGTTCAGTTTGCCGTGCGGTATGGCTACACCGTCACCGATGCCCGTGGTTCCCAGCTGTTCCCTTTCCAGAAGCACCCTGACAAGTGCTTCTTTGTCAACAGAAGGTTCCTGACGGGCAATAACGCCCGCCAGTTCTTCCAGAACGCCTTTCTTGTCTTTGGCTTTTAATTCAAGGATAATATTTTCTTCTTTAATCATTTCAGATAGTTTCATTTTAATGATCCATCCAGACTACGGCGTTGCCTGAAGATCGCAGATGCCTTCAGTTTTCAGGCATACATTCGAGCCCGTTCAGACTCGGTCCTTTTTTCAACCTAAAACCTGCATAACTTAACCCTCAGGCTCTATCAATCCCAGATTGCCGTCCCCCCGTTTGTACAGGACATTGATTTCCATGGATTTGGAATTTCTGAATACAAGGAATTCCTGCCTGGAAAGATTGAGCTGCATGGCGGCTTCTTCCGAATCCATGGGTTTTGCGACCATTTTCTCAATTTCAATGACAGGGTCTTCCTGTGAGAATGCGGCCTCATCCATTTCCTCTTCCTCACCGGAAACCCGCTTGTCACTTCTATTGTTTTCCGATCTGCGCTGTTTTATTTTGGACAAATGTCTTTTCACCTGTTTCTCGATTTTGTCCATAACCTGATCAATCGCGGAATACATGTCCCCGGTTTCTTCGACCCCTTTAATCCGGGTCCCATTTATTCCGAGGGTGACATCTGCCTGATGCCTGAATTTCTCAACACTTAATACGACATGGGCTTCAACAGGAGAATCCAGATATTTATTGATTTTAGACAGTTTTTCCTCTGCATACGATTTCAAACTCTCTATGGGTTCAGTATGCCTGAATGTTACTGTGATATCCATGGAAGTTCTCCTTCGAGCCGGCTCGGAATGCCCCTTTCGGCCGATCCCGGCGCAGGGCTTCATCCCGACCGGGACAGAATCGGTCCTACCGGTCATCGGCCGGACAGAAGCATTCCGAAACGGGCTCTTTCAAAAAATTTTTGCATAAATGATAAAGAAATGACCGGACCTGAAATTCAAAAAGGCGACGGATCTGCGATATGAAAAGGCGCTTTCGCGCTTTCGAACCGCACGGGATAAAGCACCGGAACGTAAAACCGCATCTCAACGATTCATTCTGTCCCTGGCCATATTGTCTGTTCGATGTCCAGACCTGTCCGCAGGCCCCGGAGTCGGGTTCAAACATGGGTTTCCGGATGCACAGGCCCTAAAATAGCTGTTTCCTTTTTCTTGAAGGCAAAATGCCCATCGCTTCACGGTATTTTGCAACCGTACGACGCGCAACTTTTATGTTGAGTTTTTCAAGGATGTCGACAATTTCCTGGTCGCTGTAAGGTTTGGTTATATTTTCTGACTTAACAATCATCCGAATCCGTTCTTTCACGCTTTCAGAGGCAACCGGATCTCCATCGATTTTGTTGATAGAACTGTTAAAGAAAAATTTCAACTCAAACAATCCCTGGGGAGAATGCACATATTTGTTGGTTGTCACTCTGCTCACGGTGGATTCGTGCATCCCAATATCTTCCGCCACATCACGAAGAACAAGAGGCTTCAGATAGGCGATACCCTTGTCAAGGAAATCCTTCTGGAACCGGACAATACTTTCCGTTACCTTGTAAATGGTTCGCTGGCGCTGGTGGATGCTTTTGATCAACCACGCGGCAGATCTTAATTTTTCCTGAATATATGTTTTGACCTTTTCGGATGCCGGATTCCCATTTCGCAGGATATTTTTGTAATAAGCACTGATCTGCAGTTTGGGCAGGCCGTCCTCGTTCTGTACGATTTCATAGTCATCGCCCACCCGGATAATATAAATGTCCGGAGTGACATATACAGTCCTGTCGTCGGAATAGATCCTCCCTGGCTTTGGTTCCAGGCCCCTGATAACGGAAACCGCATCAATGACCTCTTCAACCGACACGGAAAGCGTCTTGGCAATATGGTCGTAATTCCTGTTTTCAAGGTCCTTCAGGTGCTCCAGGATTATTTTCTCGACCAGAGACCCGTCGAGATTCTGGAACCGGATCTGGATCAGAAGGGAATCCCGCGTGTCCCGGGCGGCCACGCCAACAGGATCGAAATTCTGAATCAGCTTAAGCGTTTCGTGCACTCGATCAAGGGGGTATCCTGTTGTATGCGAGATTTCTTCAAGGGAGATCTCAAGAAAACCATCCTCGTTCAGATTCTCAATGATATGGACGCCGATCTCTTTCTGCTCATCGCCCGGTTCACTCATCCCGAGCTGCCACATCAGGTGGGAATAAAGGTTTGTCTTTGCAGGCGTAATGTTATCAAGGGCCGGAGCTTCCCGTCCTTCATAGGAGCCCCGGGTCCATTCGGTGTTATACTCGGAAAGATAGTTGTCCCAGTCTACATCATCCGGAGTGTTTTCATCGACCTTCACCTCGGGAAGATCCTGCTCGGCTTTCTTATCCTCTCCGTCGGCACTGATCTCCTCGTCAGACTCACCTGAAAGCCGATCTTCCAGCACAGGGTTGACTTCCATCTCTTCCTTGATTGTTTCGAGGAGTTCAAGCCTGGAGAGTTGCAGGAGTTTGATGGCCTGCTGCAGCTGTGGCGTCATGACAAGCTGCTGGGCCAAAGTAAGTGATTGTTTTAATTCTAGTGCCATAAATAATTGTCAAACGTCTGAGGCATAATCTGCGCGACCCTGGTCAGGAAAACCCCTTCGGGTTGATTTACCGCCTACCATGGAGCTTTTTTCAACAGCCCGCTATCGATACAGGACGTCCTGTTTTTGACAGACCACGGGCGGACACTGCACGGCTACCAGTTGAAATTTTCCCCGAGATAAACATTCCTGGCGACTTCACTCTGAACAATTTTTTCCGGGGGGCCATGTTCGATGATCTCACCATCGCTGATAATATAAGCCCTGTCACAGACATTCAGCATTTCCCTCACATTATGGTCGGAGATAATAATTCCCAGCCCCCGGGCCTTTAGCTGTTTAACAATCTGCTGGATATCATTGATAACCATGGGGTCAATCCCGGCAAAAGGCTCATCCAGCAACATGAACCGGGGCTCGGTAACCAGTGCCCGGGTTATCTCCACCCGCCGTCGTTCACCCCCCGAAAGAGAGGACGCCTTCTGTTTGGCCAGATGACCGATTTTCAGCTCGGCCAGCAGTTTTTTAAGCCGCCTGTTTCTCTCATGGGCAGAGATCGGAAGCGTCTCAAGAATGGCCAGAAGGTTCTGTTCTACTGTCAGTTTCCGAAAAACGGAGGGCTCCTGAGCCAGATAGTGGATCCCCTTTCTTGCCCGGATATACAGGGGATCTTGTGTAATATCCTGACCATCCAGAAAAACCTTCCCTTCATCAGGCCGGGTCAAACCCACCAGCATGTAAAAAGTGGTCGTCTTTCCAGCTCCGTTGGGTCCCAACAGACCGACAATCTCCTGCCTGTTGAGCGTGATGTTGACGTGGTCAACAACCCGCTTGCCGTTGTAAATCTTGACAAGTCCCTCTGCCTGAAGTGTTTTTTCCGCCACGCCTGATACAGCTACCTTTTTTCATGTCTTGGGGAGATCGTGACACTTACTTTCTGCTTTTCAGAACCTTCAACAACACTCCGTTCTTCTTTAAAAAAAATAATAATCCGATCCCCTTTTACAAGATCCTCTCCACGCTTCACCGTGGGATTGCCCGTAAGGACCATCCTTTCGTCTTTCTGATGATATACCGCCTTTTCAGCCGTGGCCTGGCCGCCATTGGCACGATTGATGATGACATGTCCGAGGGCAACGATTTTGTTGATCCTGGTTCGACCCTCCTGTCCCCGGAGTTTATCCGGCAGATTGTCGTAATAAACAAACATCTTGTCACAGTTGATGATAAAATCATCCTTTTTTGCATTTACATCGCCCGAAAACGTCACCATCTTTAGTTCATTATTCATTTCCAGTGTTTTTGATTTTATGGTGATCGGCTCTGAAGGCACGTTTTCACTGCCCTGCTCAGCGGTTTGAGCAAAAGCAACCGTCGGTCCGAGAAGGGCGGCCAAGACCGTCAGATAGAGAAAAAATGTCTTGAACTTCATGTGCCTCATCAGCTGATGGACTCCTCGTCAATGACCGCGGTGACGTTTGCAAGAATCTTAAGCGTTTTTTTTTCCAGATCAACCAGAAGCCCCCGGCCCTTGACGGAAAAAAAAGGGCCTGTGATGACCACAGGGCTGGTTGTGGTCAGTTGCCGACTCTTTTCCTTGATCATGATATGGTCGGTTGCGATCTGGTACCCATCGGAGGAAATTCCTTTCAAATCACCCCACAGGTTTATCTCCCCTGAAATTCGGGAATAACTTCCTCTCGCACCGGTCAGTTCGATCTCCGGTCTGTCCTTGGGTTTCACCTTTATCCGGAACTTATTGAAAGAAATAGAATTTTCGTCTTCCGAAGTTGTCATCTCCCTGGCATCGAGAGCCCATGTCAGCGCTTTTTCAGGATCTGTCTGGGCATAATGGATATCACTGAGCTTGAGCCCTTCGGCCGGTATAATGTCCTCAATCAGGGCTTTGCGGACGCCCTCTTTTCCGGACTTGACAATATAAAAACATACAAAGGCCAGAAGGATTGCCAGCCCCATGAGCGGCCACTGTCTTTTAAGAAAATCTGTCATAGCCTGAAATACAAGCCGGTTGCAGGATGTCCGGTCTTATCCGCCTGAGCGGGACCTTTGAAAAACGACCACTTTTGCACCAAACCGACGCCTGCCTGCGTGCCTGTCCGTCCCGTCTGGACGGCAGACAGGCACGCAGGCAGGTCAGGCTCATCGTCCGGGATCTTCGACATGATTTGGCACGAAAGCGGTCATTTTTCAAAGGTCTTGACATCCCCGGCCGGATCCTTCTTCAATGCTGACCCGTATTATATCAGTGCGAATTTTGTTATGTAAAGCCAATTTTCAGGGAAGGGCATGGAGATATCCCATCATTTCCCCCTGCATGCCAGGAGCCATTCACACACCTCTCTGACAGCCCCCCGCCCACCCCTGTTTTTCGTAACCCGGTCAGCGGCCCTGCGAACCTCCTCTGCGGCATCGGCAACGGCGATGCGCAGGCCGGACTCCCGGAACATGGCCAGGTCCGGCAGATCATCTCCCATACAGCAGACCTGTTCCTTTTCAAGACCCCTTTCTTCTATCAACTGCCTGCAAAGAGACTTCTTGTCATTCACCCCCTGATATAGCTGTTTGATGCCCAGATCCCTGGCCCGGTATTCAACCACGCGTGACTTCCGGCCGGATACGATGGCGACTTCAACCCCGATCGAAAGAAGCATCTTCAGGCCCTGCCCGTCTTTGACATCAAAGGCCTTGATCTCCTCCCCATGAGCGTTCATGATGATACGCCCATCGGTCAGGACACCGTCGACATCAAGAAAGAGAAGTTTAATTTTGGCGGCCTTTTTTTCCATCAAACCGGAAGATTGTCATTTTGGACAAGCAGCACGTAAAAATAACAGCAGGGAACATATTCAGGGCCGTTTTCACACATCCGCCCCGGACATCATGACCTTGTCAGATCATGTATTTTCCTGAGCATGGTCACCAGCGGGCGAACTTCGCTCAGGGGCAGGGAATTCGGACCGTCACACAGCGCATGATCCGGATCCGGGTGAATTTCCATGAACACCCCGTCCGCACCCGCCGCCACAGCCGCCCGCGACAGGTGGGACACAAATTCCCTCTGACCTCCGGAACGGGTTCCCTGACCCCCGGGGAGCTGGACACTGTGCGTTGCGTCAAACACGACCGGAAATCCGTAATTTTTCATCATGGCAATTGAACGGATATCAACCACGAGATTATTGTAACCGAAGGAAGTGCCCCTTTCCGTGAGGAGGATTCGGCGATTGCCGGTAGAAATCACCTTACCAATGACATGTTCCATATCCCATGGCGCCAGGAACTGCCCCTTCTTGATATTCACGGGGAGACCGGTTTGTGCCGCTGCGAGAAGGAGATCCGTCTGACGACACAGAAAAGCCGGTATCTGAATCACATCAAGGACGTGTGCGGCCTTTTTCAGCTCCTGCGTTTGATGCACATCGGAAAGGACGGGCAACCCGGTCTGTTTCTTCACATGGCGGATAATTTCAAGGCCCTGCTCTATCCCCGGACCCCGGAAAGCGCCCAGGGATGTCCTGTTGGCCTTGTCATAGGAAGTCTTGAATATCACCGGAATATCGAGATCTTCACCGGTTTCTTTCAGAAACTCCGCAATCTGCAATGGAATGGTGCTGTTTTCAATCACGCAGGGCCCTGCGATCAGGAAAAACGGACCATTTGCCCCGATCTCCAGATGGCCGATTTTGATCACGTTCTCCATTCAGACGACCTTGACGGGCTGCATAAGGGATTTCCAATTCCGGAATATGTTCTTTTGTCAAAATCATGCATGATTCTTATAAGAAGCCTGTCCTAAAGTCAAGAAAAGCCCGTTCAGACGCACTACTGCCGTATGATTGGCCGGGTTGCTGTTCCGGCAGGAGATGGGGCCAAATAAAGTTTTTCTTGTCATGGATATTCATAATTCTTATGATAAGCGACAACTGTTCCTTGACCCGGAGGGTAAAACCATATGGCTAAGAAGAAGGCTTTCAGAACGATCCAGGAAATCAATCAAAAAATAAAGCAGGGCAGGGTCGTTGTTGTCACAGCAGATGAAATGGCTGATATCGTAAAAAAGCAGGGTCCTGAAAAGGCGGCCAGGGATATTGATGTAGTCACAACGGGCACGTTCTCTCCCATGTGTTCCTCCGGGGCATTTATCAATTTCGGTCACATGCGACCGGCGATCAAGGCATCGCGGGTATGGCTCAACGGCGTGCAGGCCTATGCCGGTCTGGCAGCGGTCGATGTTTACATCGGTGCGACCGAGACGGTAAAAGATGACCCCTTGAATAAAGTTCATCCCGGGCTATTCAAATATGGGGGCGGCCATGTCATCCAGGACCTGGTGGCAGGCAAAAAAGTGGCGTTAAGGGCGACGGCATATGGTACGGACTGTTATCCCAATCAAGAAGTCGAAAAGAAAATAAGCCTTCAGGAAATTCCCTATGCCGTGCTTTTAAATCCCAGGAATGCCTATCAAAATTATAACTGCGCCATCAATCTGACCCGGAAAACCGTTTATACATATATGGGGGTTTTGAGACCTCACGGGGCGAACGCGAATTATGCCACTTCCGGTCAGTTGAGCCCTCTTTTCAATGATCCGTATTATCTGACCATGGGATTGGGAACCAGGATTTTTCTCGGCGGGGCACAGGGCTATATCCTCGGACCCGGAACACAGCACAACCCCGGTGCCGACAGAACCGCAACGGGTGTTCCCCTAACCCCTGCGGGGACCCTCATGGTTATGGGGAATCTCAAAGAAATGGACCCCAAGTGGCTTGCCGGGGCCAGTCTGCTCGGCTATGGATGCTCGCTTGCCGTTGGTCTGGGGGTACCGATTCCCGTACTCAATGAACAGATAGCACGCTTTACCGGCATCTCGGATGCAGGGCTTTTCACCCAGATCATTGATTATGGAAATGATTATCCCAAAGGCAAAGCCAAAAGCCTGGGACAGGTCAGTTATGCTGAACTCAAGAGCGGCGAAATACGTTTTAATGGTCGAACCGTCTCCACCGTGCCGCTGTCTTCGTACGTAAAATCCCTGGAGATCGCCCGTATTCTGAAAGGTTGGATAGAAAAAGGAGATTTCCTGCTCACGGAACCGCAAGCGAACTTGCCGAGCGTACCATTCCAACTGTTCGATTGATCTGATCGATGATCATTCGGGCGGCCTCCTCTATCTGGTCCATTGTATTCGTTCTGCCCACACTGAACCGCAGGGCGCCCATGCCTGTCTCGGGGGGAACCGCCATGGCCGTAAGGACATGCGAAAGTCTGACCGTGCGGTCATGGCAGGCAGCGCCCGTGGATGCCATGACCGTCGGGATTCCGTCCAGGATCTTCATCCCCTCAACCCCTGGCACGGCCACATTGAGGGTATTGGGCAGGCGATGGTGCGGATGTCCGTTCAGTACGAGATCTTCCCGGGCCTTGAACAGAAGCGCCTCCAGTCGGTCTCGCAGGGTCTTCATATGACGAATATCCTGACGGAGCCGTTGCCTCGCAATCCGGCAGGCTTCGCCAAGTCCGGCAGCCAGAATGACATTTTCCGTGCCCGCACGTCTGCCGTTTTCCTGTCCGGCACCATGTACCAGGGGCGTAATTTTTCGGCCCTCACGGACAAACAATGCCCCGATACCTTTCGGTCCGTACAATTTGTGTCCGGCCAGTGAGAGAAAATCGACTCCGAGATCCGCAACGTCTACAGGGATTTTCCCCACGGCCTGTGCAGCGTCCGTATGAACGGCAATCCCGTGTGCCCGTCCAATTTCCGAAATCTCTTTTACGGGTTGAATGGTGCCGGTTTCATTGTTGGCAAGCATAATGCTGATCAACGTGGTTTCCGGGGCAACGGCATTGCGCACTGCATCCGGGTCCACACGGCCGTATCGGTCCACAGGAAGGATCGTCACCTTCACCCCATGCTCCGCGAGGAACAGGGCCGGATTCAGGACCGCCGGATGTTCAACCGCAGCGGTGATGATATGATGTTTTTCAGGCTCTCGAAAGTCAATAAGGCCTTTAAGAACCATATTATTGGACTCGCTACCGCCGGAAGTGAAAACCACTTCTTCGGGTTTGCAGTTCAGAATCCTTGAGATCTCGTTTCTGGCACGCTCCACCTCCTGCATCGCGCGGCGTCCGAGCGGATATCCACTGGAGGGGTTACCGAAATGCTCCTGCATGAAAGGCAGCATTGCCTTTACTGCCTCCGGGGCGACCGGTGTCGTTGCATTGTGATCCAGATAGATGGTGTTTGTCCCCATGATTTTTTATTGAACCGCGGGCTCTTCCTCCGTCGTTCACTGCGGCAGCCTTGTCCGCCTTTACGATTCATCAATCAGCCGTTTCATCCTGTCCAGAATCATCTGCCTGTTCACATAAGACCCGATCATCATATTTTTTTCCACCACGCCGTCCCTGTTAATAAATACAATCGACGGGACCCCTTTGATCTGGTAGCGTTTACGGATTTCATCCTGACCGGGGTGACTTTTTGTCAGATCAACCCGGATAGTTACGAAATGTTGACTCAACGCAACGATCTCCGGATCGCTGAAGACATTTTCTTCCAGGGCCCTGCACGGAGCGCACCACTGGGCATAAAAATCGAGTATGACGGGCTTTCTTTCCTGAACTGCCTCGGCAAGAAGGCTTTGATCGTAGGGTACCCACATGATGCCGCTCTTTGGTGTGGGGGAAAGTACCAGGAAAAAGATGGCGGACAGGGCGATGAGAACCACCCCGACGCCTTTTTTGAAATATTTGAAAAGAGGCAGCGTCCCCCGAGTCCTGTCCAGCCACCCGAGATGCAGGCCTGCCAGGCCGAGGATAATGGCGGCACCCTTCAGCCTCACTGTCGGTGCCGGCACCAATGGCTGGATAATATAGGCCGACATGCCTACCAGCACCCATCCCAATCCTTTTCTGATCCACAGAAGCCATTCCCCGGACAACGGCAGTTTCTTCAGGGTGCCGGAAAAAACCGCCAGTACGGCGAGAGGAATGCCCATCCCGAGACTTAAAACCAAAAAATAGAGAAAACCGAGAAGCGGTTTTCCCAACTGCGCCACATAGGTCAGCAGGCCCAGCATAAAGGGCCCCAGGCAGGGCGCAGCAACAATACCGAGGGTCAATCCCATGAAAAAGGTTCCGAAATATCCTCCAAAATTTTTGGAAGCAAATCGGGTCAGTCCCGCGGGAAGTTGTATTTGCCAGAAATCAAAAAAACTCAGGGCCATAAAAAACAGGATCCCGGAGACGATTATGAGAACAATGGGATGCTGGAGAAAACATCCCAGCATACTGCCCGTCAGACTTGCGGTCAGACCGAGCAGGGAGTTGGTAATGGCAAGGCCGGAGATATACAGAAGTCCGTGGAGAATTGTCCTCCCCCGGATTCGACCGCTCTTACCTCCGAAATAGGAGACGGTGATCGGTATGAGCGGATAAATACACGGTGTCAGATTCAGTGCCATCCCCCCGAGGAAAATGCCGAGCAGGTTCAGCAAGATCGTGGCATTCAGCCCGTTTCCGTAGGATTTTTTACGGGAAACCGGAGAGTTGTTTTCAGCCTTGAATTCCTCCCTGTTCAGGAATGTGACCTGTGCTCCCGGTGGGGCGATGGACAGATTCACGGGAAATGAGATCCGTGCCGGAGGCATGCAGCAGGCGGACGTACAGGACTGGTAAGACAGCTGGCCTTCTATGACGAGGGGCCCGGGAGGCGCTTTTTCGCTGACCTCCAGTAATGCCCGTACCTGGATATGCCCTGAGTAAACATCTACTGCTTCATCTGAATAACTGAACTTTTTTTTGTCAGGTGGGGGAAATGCAATGTCGGTGATCCGGACAACCGGGTTTTTCTGAAAGGCAAGTGCCGTGTAAACAGGGCTTTTATCAGTTTTTCCCGGTCCGTGCAGGTACCACTTTTCAGCAATCCGTATTTTGAACAGTATCGGGTAGGAACCCCCGGCCGGATATTTGTCCTGCGACTGCACCACTTCCACTTGAACTGGGGCAGCCGCGGAAGATGCGGTGTAAAAGAACAGAATATGGCAAAAAACGATACATAACCGGACAGCAAAAAACCACAAGGGTCCCGCGGGATGAGACGGCAGTCCGGATGCCCCTCTGCGGGACAGGGCGTCAGAGATCATGCCGGGGAACAATGAAATTTTTCGGGGATCGCGCATCGCTCGTCGTTTGAACAGGGTGAACATCCTGGAACGGAAATAAGAGGTTCAGATAAATTGCACCTAAATCCTGCAAGCGTCGCGTTTGCCGAAGACCTGCCTGCAGCAGGCAGGTGCAAGGCGGCAAGGGCGCAGACGTACGACGATACGTCAGGTCCTTGCCAACGCCGTCCCGCCTCCAGGCGGGATAAAATCGGCGCTCCCGCGGG
>CAYTJI010000019.1:0-12674 GCA_964438065.1 uncultured Desulfobacteraceae bacterium
CCTGCTGCAGGCAGGTCTTCGGCAAACTCGACGCTTGCAGGATTTAGGTGAAAAAGTTAAGCCGTCTTTCGGTCTTGCCGTCTACAGTCGCCCTTCGGGACCGGGTATACCGTTTTACCTGCAAATGAGGAGAAGCCATGTACTCCAAGATATTGTCTCTGAGATTTCCGAAAGAAATTGTCAATGAACCCATAACCGTCAACCTCGTCAGGAAATTCGATCTGTCCTTCAGTATCCTCAAGGCGACAATCTATCCCCGGAAAGAAGGCCTCATGGTGCTCGAACTGCACGGGAAACGAAACAATTTCAATAAAGGAGTACGCTATCTGAAGGACCTCGGTGTCAAGGTCGTCAGCATCGGTCAGGAAATCAAACGGGATGATGAAAAATGTTTCCAGTGCGGTGCCTGCACAGCAGTCTGTCCCACCGGCGCCCTTCACATCAAACGACCTGAGATGGAGGTTCTTTTCGACAAGGACCGATGCAGCGCATGTGAACTGTGCGTCAGCGTCTGCATGGCCCGGGCCATGCAGGTCCGGTTTGACAAAACGCTGGTCACCTGATCCCGCCCGACACGGTCTTTCAGAGATACATCCGGCGCATGCCGGATACCTTTCCGGAACAGGAATACCATGAACTCGGGATTCACATATCCCTGGGACTCCCGAACCCCGGCCCAATCGTGCACGGGAACGCGGCCAGCCGCGGAAGTCGCGGAAAAGCCCCGTCAAGACCATGTAATTCCTTGAAAACACGTTGCGATTTCAAGTCCAATGGGATATGCTCTCTTGACGGTTTACGGATGGACACATGGACACAATGAATCGTGGAGGAAACCGTCTTCCCGGAGAGAATATCTGGCACGCTCGGTGCATAACAGATCGCCGAAAACCGCTGTGTGTAATGAAACCTTTGAAAAATGACCGATTTTGTGCCAAATCAAGTCGAAAATCCCGGGCTATGAGCCTGACCTGTCTGCGTGCCTGCCCGTCCCGTCCGGACGGCGGACAGGCAACACCGGCAGGCGCCGGGTTGGGGGAAAAGCGGCCGCTTTTCAAAGGTCTCGTAACGATAGGGCGACCCGAAGGGCTCTGAAAAGTGCTTTTGAAACATCTCGCCCGGAAGGGGCTCTGAAAACAGAAAATTACGGGATCTGAAACGATCCCGCGGCAAGGAACTATTTAATGGAATGGAAGGAAAGAACCTACTGCGGCCAATTGACCGCCATGCATGGCGGTAAGACGGTATTGCTCATGGGCTGGGTGGATGCCATCCGCGACCACGGCAATGTTCTGTTCATTCACCTGAGGGATATCCGGGGCATTATCCAGGTCGTCTTTGACCCGAAGGTGAACGAGCAGTGCTACAAAAGGGCTATTGGCCTGAAAGAAGAATATGCCATTAAAATCAGAGGAGAAATCCGTCTGCGGGAAAAGGGAACGGAAAATCCGAATCTTCCAACCGGGGATATCGAGGTGCTTGCGACGCATCTTTCCATCCTTTCCGGATCCAGGGTCCTGCCGTTTCCGATATCTGAAAAGGCCATGGTTTTCGGTGAGGAGATCTCATCCGGGCCGGAGCACGTGGATGAGGAACTGAGACTTCGATACCGGTATCTCGATCTCCGTCGCCCTTCCATGCAGGAAATCTTTGTCAAACGGTATCAGATTATCAAGTGCATCAGAGAATTCCTGGACCAGCGACATTTCATTGAAATTGAGACCCCCTTTCTGACAAAAAGCACACCCGAAGGTGCGAGAGATTACCTGGTCCCGAGCCGGGTCCATCCCGGCAAGTTTTACGCGCTTCCCCAGTCTCCCCAGTTATTCAAACAGATCCTGATGATCAGCGGCATGGACCGCTACTTCCAGATTGCCAGATGTTTTCGCGATGAAGATCTGAGACCGAACCGCCAGCCTGAATTTACACAACTGGATCTGGAAGCATCATTTATTGACGAAGAATTTATCTATGAGACCATTGAAGAACTGGTCGTCCGCATGTTTTCAATCGGGGGAGCCGATCTTGACAGACCTTTCCCGCGAATGACATATGCCCAGGCCATGAACCGTTACGGTACCGACCGACCGGACACCCGATTCGACATGGCCTTTAAAGACGTCACGGATATTTTCCGGAACACGGGATACGCGATTTTCCGGAAAATCATCGCAGACCGGGGCGTCATCAAAGGGTACCGTGTGAAGGGCCGGGCTCATTCGCTCAGCAAGAACGTGCTCCAGAACGAGTACGCGCAGAGGATCGTGCCTGAATTCGGCGGCAGCGGCATGACCTGGATGAAGGTTGCAGATGGAAAACTCCAGTCCAATATTGTCCGGTTTTTCAGCGAGGAAGAACAGGCCCATCTGTTAAGCCGCTTCAGTGCCGTGGATGGGGATATCCTGATGATGATTGCGGATCAATCGCTGGATACAGTAAACCGGGTACTCTGCAGTCTCCGACTCCATGTCGCAGACAGACTGGGGCTGATCCCCCCACAGACATACCGCCCTGTCTGGGTAACGGAGTTCCCTCTTTTTGAGCTGAAAAACGATCAACTGCGTTCCCAGCACCATCCCTTTACCATGCCGGACCGAACGGATTTCGACCCTTCTGACACAGACGATCTCCTGAGGCTCAAATCACGCGCCTATGATCTGGTGATCAACGGTGAAGAAGTCGGTGGAGGCAGCATCAGAATCCACACCATGGATATCCAGGAAAAAATTTTTCAGGCCCTTGGTCTGCCCCGTGAAGAAACAGAGGCAAAATTCGGATTTTTCCTCAAGGCCCTGGAATACGGCGCGCCACCCCACGCGGGACTGGCTCTCGGGCTGGACCGGATTATCGCCATGATCCTTAACACCCCGTCCATCCGGGAAGTGATCGCCTTTCCCAAAAACAGAAAGGCCTTCTGCCCCCTGACCCGGGCGCCGTCCAGCGCGGATAGGGAGCAGCTCGAAGAACTGGGGCTCAACGCGGTTACCGGGGATCCGAAAGATATCGCCGGGATGCCGGCCCGGCAAGCGACCGGAAAACAGGGAAAGGAGGTTCGGGAAAGGATATCTGAAGAGGAAGTCCTTCACGTCGCCGCACTTGCGCGACTGAGACTTTCCGATTCCGACCTCGATCTGTACAGGAAGGATCTCAATGCCATCCTGGCATATGTAGAAACGCTGGAAGAACTGGATACCGATCAGGTCGAACCCATGAGCCATGCGCTGGACACCAGGAATGTCTGGCGTGACGACAGGCCGGCAGGGACCCGGGACGCAGAAACCCTTCTCGGAAATGCCCCCTCAAGAGAAGGGGACTATTTCAAAGTCCCCAGAATACTGGAAGGTTAAACATATGGCGCTGTGCGATCAAACGGCATCGGAGCTCGCTGAACTGCTCAGAAGCAAAGAAGTCAGTTCCAGGGAAATAACAGAATCCGTGTTTCAGCGGATTGATGAAAAAGAGAAAGAGCTGAACTGTTTCATCACCCTGACCCGGGAAACAGCCCTGAAACAGGCAGATGCGGCGGACAGGCGCCTGCGGAAAGGGGATCATGTCTCGCCGCTTACCGGCATACCGGTCGCGATCAAGGACAACCTCTGTACCTCCGGCATTCGGACGACATGCGGTTCCGATATCCTGAACAACTTTGTCCCGTCCTATAATGCGACAGCCGTGGAAAAAATTCTCCAAAGTGGCGGGGTGTTGATCGGAAAAACGAACATGGATGAATTCGGCATGGGTTCTTCGACCGAAAACAGCATTGCCGGCCCCACCCGGAACCCGAACAACACCGACTGCGTGGCAGGAGGTTCCAGCGGAGGCTCTGCCGCGGCCGTGGCTTCCGGAGAATGTATCGTCGCCATGGGGACGGATACGGGAGGCTCCATTCGTCAGCCTTCGGCATTTTGCGGTGTTACCGGGATGAAACCGACCTATGGCAGGGTTTCCAGGTACGGTCTGATCTCATATGCCTCCTCGCTGGATCAGATCGGTACCATAGCCCGGAACGTCAAAGACTGCGCACTGCTGTTCGACTGCATATGCGGACATGACGAAAAAGACACGACCTCCGCCCGCCTGGACAAACCGGATGTCTTTTCATCCCTGGGCAGAGACATTACGGGCCTGAAAATCGGACTGCCCAGGGAATATTTCATCGAGGGACTGGATACCGAGGTCAGGGATCCGATCATGAAGGCTGTCCGACTGCTGGAAAAAAACGGGGTGGAAATTCAGGAAATCTCGTTGCCGCACACCCGGTATGCGGTCAGCACCTACTACCTGATCGCCACGGCAGAGGCAAGCAGCAACCTGGCCCGGTATGATGGCGTGAAATACGGACTCAGATCCGAAGATGATGTTTCAGACCTGCACACCATGTATGAAACAACGAGAACCGGTGGTTTTGGAACAGAAGTCAAGCGAAGGATCATGCTGGGCACATATGTCCTTTCCGCAGGCTATTATGAAGCCTACTACCTGAAGGCGCAAAAAGTGAGAACCCTGATCCGCGAAGATTTCAACCGCGCCTTTGAAAATGTCGATGGCATTATCACGCCCGTTTCTCCATGTCTGCCTTTCAGGCTGGGAGAGAAAATGACCGACCCCCTGCAAATGTATCTTGTGGATATCTATACGGTTTCTCTGAATCTCTCCGGGCTTCCCGGCATGAGCATAAACTGCGGCACGGCAGACGGACTGCCGGTCGGGTTTCAGATTATCGGAAGGGCGTTCGATGAACAGACCATACTCCGGGTCGGGCATGCCTATGAACAGTTGACACGATAACAGCCTGTCAGGCCTGCACCGAGGCCCTTCCAAGGCGAATCCAGGGAAATATTCGGATGGAATACGATACGATCATCTGCTTTGAAACCCATGTGGAGCTGAAAACCAGGACAAAACTTTTCTGCGGTTGTGCGGTCGAATATGACGCCCCACCCAACAGCCGCATCTGCCCCGTGTGCACCGGGCAACCCGGTGCCCTGCCGGTACTGAACAGAAAGGCCGTGGAATACACCGTTATGGCCGGGCTTGCGCTGAACTGCACCATTAACCGGATCTCACAATTTGCCCGGAAAAACTATTTTTACCCGGACCTGCCCAAAGGATACCAGATCTCGCAATTTGAGCATCCTTTCTGTGAAAATGGATATCTCGAGATCACCGGCGATGACGGCCGGCCTTATGCAGTCGGAATCAAGCGGATTCACCTGGAAGAAGACGCAGGGAAACTGGTTCATTCCTCGGATTCCTTCGGCACATCGGAATACAGCTTCGTCGATTACAACCGGTCCAGTGTTCCGCTTCTCGAAATTGTCTGCGATCACGAAAGGAATCCGCTACGTTCGATTCAGGAGGCGCGCACATACCTTGAAAAGCTCAGGCAGACCCTGAGGTATATCGGAATCAGTGACTGTATGCTGGAAAGAGGCCAGTTCCGCTGCGACGTCAATGTGTCCATCCGGCCGAAGGGCACCGCTGATTTCGGTCCGCGTGCGGAAATCAAGAACATGTCATCGTTCCGATTCATCACGAGCGCCATTCAGTACGAGATAAAAAGGCAGACCGAGATTGTCGAATCAGGGGGCAGGGTGGATCAGGAAACCCGTCTTTTTGATGAAAACGGCAAGGCGACTTTTTCCATGAGAAGCAAGGAGAATGCCCCGGACTACCGATATTTTCCGGACCCGGACCTTGTCGGCGTTGAAATCGAAGACGATTTCATCCGGCAAATCAGGGAAAGAATCCCTGAACTTCCGGATCAGAGCCTTGAGCGCATTATCAGAGAATTCAATATATCCAGGACGGATGCCCTTATCCTGACAAAAGACCGATCGGTTTCCGACTTTTTCGGCGCCTGTGCCCGGCAGTGTCAGGACAGAAAAAAGCTGAGTCACTGGATTACCAAAGAACTGTTCCGTCTGCTCAACGAAAACACCGTGAGGATAGAACAATGCGCCATCTCGCCGGAAAAATTCTCGCAGTTGATCAATTATCTTTCCCGCGGCGATATCACCGAAAGCATCGGCCGGACCGTTCTGGAGGAAATGTTTGCAACCGGTAAAGCGCCTGAGACCATTATTCGTGAAAAAGGGCTGACACCCATTTCGGACGATACCACCCTCGGGAAGCTTCTCGATGAAGTGGTGGCCGAAAACAGGGAGGCCGTCCAACGCATAAAGAACGGGGATCTGAAACCGGTCGACTTTCTCATCGGCCAGGTCATGAGAAAAACAAAAGGCAAGGCCAACGCCAGGAAAGTAAAAACCATGATTCATGAAATGCTGCTTCGCCGTGGCGACTCCGTGTCCTCAAAATGACATCTCCCAGGCAGCCGTTTTCCTCTCCGCAGGACCTTCCTGTTGAGCTGGTAAAAGATTCTGACAACAAGTGGGAAAACTTCCGCAACGCTGCAGAACAGGCCGGGGTTCATCTTCCGGCTGATCCGGTCTTTGTCTCCACACTCAGGACAGTCTTCTCTTTCAGCGATTTCATCGCACGAAGCCTCACCCGTCGGCCGGAGCTTCTGCCGGACCTGGTGGAATCCGGTGACCTGGAAAGAACCTACGAAAAAAATGAAATGGCGGCCAGGGTCCGGAACGTGTTTTCCGGTCCGTCTGCCCCTGACAGTGAAGCGGCCCTCTGTCGGACGCTTCGGAGACTGAGGATACGTGAAATGCTGCGTATCGCCTGGCGGGACCTGACTTTCCGGGCGGCACTTCAGGAAACCATGGCGGATCTTTCCAATCTGGCCGAGGCATGCATTGACCAGGCCCTTTCATTCCTTTATGAACGGCAGTGCCTGGCGTCAGGCATCCCTCTGGGTTCAGACGGCTCGCGTCAGCATCTCGTCGTCATCGGAATGGGGAAACTGGGAGGGAAAGAACTGAACTTCTCCTCGGATGTGGACCTCGTTTTCGCCTATCCGTATCCGGGGGAAACAGACTGCGCCGACAGGCCTGTCAGCAATGATGTCTTTTTTTCGATTCTGTGCCGTCAACTGATCCGCGCGATCGGTGCGACGACTCCGGACGGCTTCGTGTTCCGGGTGGACATGCGCCTGCGTCCTTATGGAGAAAACGGCCCCATTGTCACGCACTTTGACGCCATGGAAGAATATTATCAGAACCAGGGCCGGGAATGGGAGCGATATGCGTGGATCAAGGCACGAATCGTGGCCGGAGACAAAAAATCCGGGGAATCCCTGCTTTCCAGGCTCAGGCCCTTCGTGTATCGGAAATACCTGGATTACGGCGCGTTCGAATCCCTCCGGGACATGAAACAGAAAATCTCCAGTGAAGTTGCCCGCAAAGGGATCCGGAAAAATATCAAGCTCGGCCCGGGCGGCATCCGGGAGATCGAATTTTTCGGACAGATGTTTCAACTCATCCGTGGCGGGGTCGTTTCTGTTCTTCAGGAACCGAGTATTCAGAAGGTATTATCCATTCTCTCCCGGGAAAACTATATTCCTGCCGAAACATGCCATGAACTTCTGGAGGCCTATGTATTTCTGCGCAACACGGAGCATCGACTGCAGGAATTTTCCGATCAGCAGACCCATACACTGCCTGAGGACCGGGTAGGGAAAATACGCCTGGCCGTGTCCATGGGCTTTGCTGACTGGGCATCTTTTGAAACGAGTCTCCTTCGTCACATGAAAAACGTTCACACGCATTTTGAAAAACTGCTCGGCCCGGAGGCGTCTGAAGAAGCGGAAAATCCTGAACAAAGTCTTCTGAACGACCTGAAGAAAATCTGGAACGTGCCTGACAAATACGACAAAGGCCCGGATGTCCTTTCTTCCGCCGGTTTTGATGATCCGGAAAAGGCCATAATCATTCTGAACGACCTGCGCCACGACCCGGCGACCCGCTCACTCAGCGCCGGAGGACGAACGCGCCTGGACAAACTGGTCCCTCTTATCCTGAACGAAGCAGGCCGGACAGAGCATCCGGAACGGGTCCTGAACCGGATCATGGACCTCGTTCGAACGATCGAAAAACGGACGAACTACCTCGCGCTTCTGCTGGAAAACCCGGACGCGCTCGTCCACCTGGTGAGGCTTGCCGAGGCCAGCCCATGGATCGTGTCGTTCCTGGCCCGTCACCCGGTCATGCTGGATGAACTTCTTGACCCCCGCACCCTGTATGCGCCACCTCGGAGACCGGAGCTGGAAGCGGAAATACGGAAAAGACTCGGTCGGATACCGCCGGATGACCTGGAATCCCAGATGGTCGAGCTGGCCATTTTCAGACAGGCCGCCACGCTGCGTGTCGCGGCGGCGGATGTGACCGGCGCGCTTCCCCTGATGAAGGTCAGCGACGCTCTGAGCGAAATAGCAGAAACGGTCCTTGATAATGTCCTTGAGTTGTCCTGGAATCACCTGGTCCGAAGACATGGATCGCCGACCTGTATTCCGAAAGGGGAACCCTGTGACCGGGGCTTCCTGATTGTCGCCTATGGAAAGCTCGGCGGCCTTGAGCTGGGATATGGTTCCGACCTGGACCTCGTTTTTCTCCATGCGGGGACGGAAGGTCAGACCGAGGGGTCGGAAAATCCGGTTGACAATCCCTATTTCTTTTCAAGAGTCGGCCAGAGGATCATACACATGCTCACCACCCCATCGCCTGCCGGAATTCTGTATGAGACGGACATGAGGCTTCGTCCCGACGGAAGTTCCGGCATTCTTGTGGTCCATATCGACGCCTTCAGCGGGTACCAGGAGGAAAAGGCCTGGACATGGGAACACCAGGCCCTGATCAAGGCACGGCCGGTCTGCGGCGATGCATCACTGAGGAACTGTTTTGAAGACGTGCGCCGAAGGATTCTTGCCCGTCCGAGAAACAAGGAATCCCTGAAGGAGGAAGTCCGCCGAATGCGTGAGCGCATGCGAAAAGAATTGTTGAAGCCGGAGCCGGATGTATTTGACATCAAGCAGGACATCGGGGGGCTGGTGGACATTGAGTTTCTGGTTCAATATCTGGTTCTCCTGAACGCGCACAGGCATTCCGGTCTGACCCGGTGGACGGACACGGTACGGCTTCTTCAAACCCTGACGCAAACCGGCATCATGGACAGCCGGACCGGTACGTTTCTCAAGGAAGCCTATCTCGCGTACCGGGCCGCCGTCCACCGGCTCAACCTCCAGGAAAAACCTGCAAAGGAATCCGAGCGTCGGTTCAGGTCGTTTCGGAAAGAAGTCCTGAAGATCTGGGAAAATTATATGGGCTCGAACCGGTGATCCGCAGCCTTCCATCCGAATGCCCCGGAACAATTGCGGGGCATCTTTCTCCCTGGAAAAGATCGCCATGACGTAGGATTTTCAAAGAATACATTTTTGTATATTAGCGAGATTCTCATCTACAAAATTGTCATTTATCAAATTTTGTTGTGTCATCTCGCATAAAATTTATCCTGAAACAGCGGGACCTGGAATATTTTCAGAGACAACCCGAGACCCCGGGAGAATGCGGGATGCCCTGTCCTAAATAAGACCAACCATTTGAATATGCATGATATTTTCAATCCTCAGCCCGCCCGCGGAAAACCCTGTTTCGCGCGGGGTCCGTGCGAGGAAAAGGGTGGAGGCAAGAACCGGCGGTTTTTACAGCCCTTGTGGCATGTCTATTGCTGAAACTTGGAATCACAAGTCACGGAATCATGTGCCGGTAAAAACCCGGGAGCTGTAAAAAACAGGATCTCCTCTTTTCAGGACCGTTGATTCCGGACAGTTGAGACGGAAAGAAGATAATGAAACCCCTGGAAAAACTCCGCAGGAACCGAACGCGGTTGATCACCGATTTTATGGCAGGGAAAATCCCTGACTTTATGGAAAGACACACCCGAATCCTGGACGATTACTTTCGTGACAGTTTCGGAGAAAGTAGTGTCGGGCCCAGGATGGGTGTTTCCGGCAATCCTTACGCCATAATCGGCCTGGGAGGATATGGCCGGATGGAACAATGCATTCATTCGGACATAGACCTTCTTTTCCTGTTCAAAAAAAAGATCCCTGAAGAGGCGGAAGAACTCATCCGCGAGGTTGTCTATCCCCTGTGGGACACGGGCTTTGACATCGGATATTCAACCCGTTCCATTAATGATTGCGTAACCCTTGCTGAAAAGGACATTGAGGTACTCACTTCCCTGCTGGATGCCCGGTTCATATGCGGTCAGTCTCTTCTGTTCTCTGATCTTGTAGAGGAATTCCGCAGCCGGGTGATTGAAAAAAAAACAACCAGAATTGTCAGACGGCTCCTCGAAGCCAACCGCATGCGCCACGAACGCTTCGGAGACTCGGCCTTCCTTCTTGAGCCCAACCTGAAAGAAGGGCACGGCGGGATAAGGGACTATCACACCATGCTCTGGATCGGCCGGATCAAAAGTGACATTCGGGAACCCAGAGAACTGCAAACGCATGGCTACCTGTCTCATGGGTCCTTTGACTCAATAACCAGAAGCCTTTCTTTCATATGGAATGTCCGGAATTACCTGCATTATCTTGCAGACCGCAAATGTGACCAACTGCACCTGGCGTATCAAACGGAACTGGCGGGGATGATGAAATTTACGGGCGGCAACGGTCAGCAACCGGTCGAAAAATTCCTGGGTGAGCTCCATGGGAATATGGAATCCCTGGCCCAGGAGTACCGTCTGTTTCTTTTCGAGCACGGATATGAAAAGTCCCGAAAACGGAATAAGACCCACGTGGACAAACCGGAACCGGAGGGCATTGCCGTTCGCAAAGACACGCTTTGTTTCAGATCTTCCGGAAGGGTTCTCAACTCTCCGGAACTTCTCATAAAAATATTTGAAGAAAGCCTTCGCCTGGGAATCCCCTTGAGCAGTGAAACCAAACACCTGATTACTGAATTGCTGGATCTCGTAGACAACGACTTCCGGGCGTCACCTTCCAATGTCAAAACATTCGAGCGTATCCTGTCCGCGCCGAACCGGGGGCCCGATGTCCTCAACGACATGCTCAACACCGGCTTTCTGGCACGGTTCATCCCTCCGTTCAAAAATATCGTCAACCGGATTCAGTATGATGAATATCACCTGTATCCGGTCGACAGGCACTTGCTGCTGACAGTCCGGGAGCTGAAGAACTTCCAGGCGCACAGGGCTTCTTCCGCAGAGACGCTTTTCCACAGACTGTACCGGGAACTCCACAACAGGCGGTTATTGCTTTGGGCGGGCCTGCTGCACGATGTGGGCAAGGGAGATCCCGGAAAAGGTCACGCCAAAAGGGGTGCGGCCATTTCCAGGAGTATACTCGGGACGTTCGGGTTCAAGCAGAAAGACATCGATACCGTTGCGTTTCTGATCGAAAACCATCTGTTTCTGACTGAAACCGCAACCAGAAGAGACATCTATGACGAGGAGACAGCCGTTTTCTGCGCCAGGAGAATCCGCAGCATCGGCCACTTGAAAATGCTGTATCTGCTGACCGTTGCCGATTCCATATCCACCGGTCCGAAGGCGTGGAATGAGTGGACGGGGACACTTCTGGAGAGCCTGTTTCTGAAAATTCTGCGGATCATGGAACGGGGGGAGCTTGCGACAAGCAAGGCCGTCAAGACCGCTGAAAGAAAAAAGGCGGAGATTCTTGCCACGGCAGAAACATCCGGTGACAAAGCCCGGCTTGAGGAACTCTTTCATATCATGTCACCCCGATATGTCATCTACACCCCGGTCAATGACATGGTTGATCACATCGGACTGTATCGGAGTCTCGGGGAAAAACCCTTTGTCTGGAAAATCTCCGGCAGTGCGAACTCGGATACCCGGACCGTAACCATTTGTGCCCCTGACCGCCCGGGGCTTTTCTCGAAAATCGCGGGGACATTCACTTTGAACGGGATTGATATTCTTGATTCCCAGATATACACGTGGCGGAACAATATCGCGCTTGACATCTTCCAGGTAACACCGCCCGCAGACCGCATATTTGAGGACGAAAAATGGCGGCAGACGGCAGAAACACTGGCGGCCGTCCTCTCTGACAAAATGGATATCACCCAAACGCTCAAGAAAAAGATATCCTCAGACACATCAAGACCCCGGCTGACAGGCAGACCGAATCAGATCATTATTGACAACAATGCTTCCAGCTTTTTTACAATCATTGAAATATACACCTATGATTTTCCCGGCCTTCTTTTTGTTATTACCGACGCCCTGTTCAGGAGCGGCCTTGATATCCGGATCGCAAAGATCTCAACCAAGGTTGACCAGGTGGTAGATGTTTTTTATGTGAGAGATTTCGACGGCCAGAAGGTGGATTCGCCCCGCCAGGAGGAAGAGATAAAGCGCACGGTTTCCGCAGTTCTGCCGACCGGTCTTCCGGACACCGGCAACTCCAGGTGGGTGCAACTGCAAACAAACGGGTTTTCCAGCACCCGTCAGGAGAAAAACACAGATGAAACCTAAAACCTGCATAAACTGTTCTCGAAAAAGGAAGCCTTGACCGCAATCGGCTTGCGTGGAATGACCATCTCAGAGGTAGTGCCCATCCATAAATGGCCTTTTTCCACAATCCCTGCATGGGAACATGGATACGGGTTGGTGTATTCCGACCTTGTCGGATAGACCGGATACCCACGGTAATCGTAAAAACCAAGACCAGTGCATACCTCAGACAGGGTGTAATTTTATCAACTTTCTGAATT